>DATMSC010000001.1:0-2843 GCA_035565595.1 Longimicrobiales bacterium
CGCCGGGTTCATGTCGTCGAACACGCCCTGGACGAGACGGGCGTTCATCAGCAGCCCTTCGATCCGATACTCCTCGCCGCCGGGCGACGTCCACACCCGCCCCGGATACGTGGGCTGGCCGTTCACGAGGAACCGTTCGCCATCGATCGTCACGCTCGTGAGACGGCGCGGTGCTCCATGCACGCGCTCGAGTGCGGGAGGAGCGAAGTCGGCCACGACTACGGAGTCGCTGTCGACCGGCATACAGGCGGCGACGAGACCGGGGAGCAGAAGACCGGCAATCCGGGCACGGGACATCGCTCGTCTCATGGTATCTCCCCCTCGCTGACTATCCCGGGTGGCGAACCGGTCCGGGACCGATCCACGTGATCAATGCCGGATGCAAACGCGACCAGGTGGCCTGGGGTGAAAATTTCCGTCCCGGCCATTTCGATGCAGGCTGATCCGGGGCACGATGGTGTAATGGGGTCGACATTTCAACCCGAAGCTGCTTCGGGGCCCCTTTCAACCGATCGGTCGAGGCGCTCCGAAGCATGTCCGGAGCGAAGCCGATTGCCATGCACCCGGGATCACCGCATTATCTACATCTACGGTCAAGCGAACCGACGTCGAATATGGCAGCAGCGTTCGGTGGTGCCCGGCCACGGCGGCCGCGTCACGGTTTGATCGGTGACGCGCGGCCACCCCGGGCACCGTTCAGCCTTCAGGCGAGTCCGACCGGGTGCACCGGCCGGCATGGACGACAGCTCAGGAGGAGGAGCATGTGGAAGAGGATCCCTGGTCTCGCGCTCCCGCTGGTCATCCTTTTCATGCCCGTGGCGGCGAACGCGCAGCAGGCCGCCGGCGGTGACGCGGACCGTCAGCTCCTGATCTTCAGCCGGACGGCCGGGTTCCGGCACGGTTCGATCAACGTGGCGGTACCCGCCATTACCGCGCTCGCGGAGAAGAAGGGCGTGGCTGTGCACGCGACGGAAGACCCCGCCTTCTTCACCGACGAGAACCTCGCCCGATTCGACGCAGTGATCTTCGTGAGCACGACGGGGCAGTTCCTCGAAGAGGCGCAGCGGGCGGCGTTCGAGCGGTACATCCGGAATGGCGGCGGCTACGTCGGGATACACGCGGCGTCGGACGTGCCGGCCGGGTGGTGGCCGTGGTACGAGGGACTGGTCGGGGCGACGTTCCGCAACCACCCGCGGAACCAGGATGCAGCGGTCATCGTCGTCGACCCCGAGCACGTGTCCACCGCCATGCTCGAGCCCCGCTGGACTCGCTATGACGAGTGGTACAACTTCCGTGCGCTACCCGAGGGTGTGAACGTTCTCCTGCGACTGGACACGGACAGCTACGAGGGCAGCGGGCACCCCGGCAACCACCCGATCGCGTGGTATCGCGAGTACGACGGCGGGCGCGCGTTCTATACCGGCCTGGGCCATACGAACGAGTCGTTCACCGAGGACGAGGCGTTCCTCGCGCACCTGTGGGGCGGCATCAGCTATGCCGCCGGTTTCGCCGCGGAGTAGGCTCGCCCGTCTGGTGCCGGCGGCCGACTGCCGGTCGTCGGGGCCGGCACGTGTATCTGATCGGTGTCGCGCCGAGGCGCGAGGCGGCGGCGCGCCCGGACCAACCAGAATGCAGCGCGTGGGGATGATCCCATGACCGACACCCCCCTTGCCCATCGCCTCCTCCGGAGGTCAGCGCGTTCGGCCGGCCACTGGCGGCCGGGCGCCGCCATCGCCGTGGCGCTGGCAATGCTGGCGGGCTGCGTGACCCCGGCGGTCGCCCGGCAGGCGAGCCCGCCGCCCAACGTCATCTTCATCCTCGCGGACGATCTCGGCTACGGCGACCTCGGCGCGTTCGGCCAGACGCTGATCCGCACGCCGAACCTGGACCGGCTAGCGGCGGAGGGGATGCGTTTCACCAACGCGTATTCGGGTTCGACGATCTGCGCCCCGGCCAGGTCGGTCCTGATGACCGGGCGGCACACGGGGCACACGACCGTGCGCGGGAACTTCGGCGAGCCGGGGCAGGGTGGAGTGCCGGACCCGTTCGCCGGCAATGCGCTGCGGGTACCGCTCAACGCCGACGACGTTACGGTCGCGAGCGTGCTCAAGAACGCCGGCTACGTTACCGGGCTGTCCGGCAAATGGGGGCTCGGCGAGGTGGGGACGACGGGCGTCCCGTGGGCGCACGGATTCGACGAGTTCTTCGGCTACATCAACCAGCGGCACGCGCACAGCTACTATCCCGAGTTCCTCTGGCACAACGAAGAGCGGATCGACCTGCCGAACTCGCCGGGCGCGCCGAGGATCTATTCGCACGACCTGATCACGAACTACGGGTTGCACTTCATCCGCGAGCACAGCGACACCACCTTCTTCCTCTTCATGGCCTTTACGCTCCCGCACTCGGACATGGACGTGCCGGAGCTGGGGCCGTACGCCGACGTGGACTGGCCGGACCACGCGAAGACCTATGCCGCAATGGTGAGCCGGCTGGACGCGGACATCGGCAGGATCACCGCGCTACTCAGGGAGCTGGGGATCGACGACCGGACGCTCATCCTCTTCGCTTCGGACAACGGGCCGCACGACGCCGACGGGAACGACCCGGAATTCTTCGATTCGAACGGCCCGTTCCGCGGAATCAAGCGCGACCTGTACGAGGGCGGGATTCGGGTGCCCGGTATCGCCTGGTGGCCCGGGCGGGTGCCGGCCGGCACCGTCAGCCACACGCCCTGGTACTTCGCCGACGTCCTCCCCACTCTGGCTGAGCTGGCAGGCGTCGCGGCACCCGACGACGTCGACGGCGTCAGCATCCTGCCTACGGTGCTCGGGGAGGAGCAG
>DATMSC010000002.1:0-16164 GCA_035565595.1 Longimicrobiales bacterium
CGCGAGGAGGCAGCGCCGGCCGGCGCGGATCTCGGTGAGGCGTGGATGGGCCCGTACCTGACGACAGCGGGCGAAGTCTATGAGATTGCGATAGATGAACGTTTCCCAGACGGGACTTACACCTTCGTCTGCACACCCCACCTCGCGCTGGGGATGACGGGGACGATCACGGTCGCCGGCGGCGACGTCGAAGCGGTCGTCGCCACCGAACCCCGCGTCGAGCGGCCGGTGGTGACCGGCGTGCACGGGAACCAGCCCCTCGAGTACACGATGGAGGGCGACGTCAAGGTCTTCCATCTGAAGGTCGAGAAGATCCAGTGGGAGCCGGAGCCGGGCAAGCTCGTCAATGCAATGGCTTACAACCGGATGATTCCGGGTCCGACGATCCGCGTGCAGGAGGGCGATCGCGTCCGCATCGTCGTCGAGAACGGGATGGATGAACCCCATACCACGCACTGGCACGGGCTCTTCGTGCCGAACAACATGGACGGCGTGGCGGGGATCTCGATGGACCCGATCCAGCCCGGCGAGTCGTTCACCTACGAGTTCGTTGCGCAGCCGGCAGGGACCCGGCTGTACCACTCGCACTTCAACGCAATGAGCCAGGAGTCGGCGGGGCTGTACGGGATGTTCGTCATCGAAGAAACGGCGACTCCCGAGAGCATGCGCGCCGACCGTGAGGAGATCATGCTCCTGGGCGATGGGACGCTGGGCTACATCTTGAACGGCAAGGGCTTCCCGGAGGTGCCGCCGATCGAGATGTCGATGGGCGAGCGGGTCCGCGTCCGCATGGCCAACCTCGGCGGGATGGTGCACCCCATGCACCTGCACGGCGGGTACTTCGACGTGGTGGCGAAGGACGGCTTCCCGCTCCCGCAGCCGCAGAAGATGAACACGATCACCATCAACCCGGGCGAGACGTACGACATTGTCCTGCACCCGCAGTACGCCGGCGTCTGGGTCTGGCACTGCCACGTCCTCGCGCACGCGACCGGCCCCCGCGATGCCAATGGCAACGAGACAGCGGCCGGGATGATCGCTGCGGTCATCGTCGACGACGGGCTGACGCCCCTCGCGGAATTGAGTAGCCACACAAACCACTGAGGGACGCCACAGCGGCTGTCCGGAAACCGGGCGCCGGGTCGAAGACCCGGCGCCTTTTCGCGTTGTCTGGTTTGCTGGTCTGGCCTCACCGCCGTCCACGCGGAAGCGGGCCCCGTCGGGCCTCGCCAGCGTCCCCGCGAAAGAATGCCCCGTCAGGCCACTCCGTCGTCCCCGCGCACCAAAGTTCACCCCCGCGTAAGCGGGGGCGGGGACCCCTGCGAGGGCGCGATACCGCCCTTTTGCCCGTCATCCCCGCGCAAGCGGGGATCCCTGCGAGGGCGCCGTGCGCCCCCAATGCGATGGCCCGCTGTCGGACGGTGTCACAAAAACATCGGGGGTTCCCGCTGCCGCGGGAACGACGAAACACATTGCCCGCCTCAAACCCTTGACACCCGCTCAGCACCGGACAACGTTGGTGCCCACTTCCCGTACGCGGCTCCCGCAGGCGCTCCACCGCCCCGTAGGCCCGCCGATTTCACAGCACGCTCCTTCGATCATGGCCGGTGCCCGGATCCCGGACTGCTCCGCGGCATCAAGTGGTTCCACCGCCGGTTGCTCCTGGAACATGGCCTGATCAGCGCCCGCTCCCCGCTCTCCCCCGGTGAGCGGCGAGACCAGCGCCTCCTCCTGACCGATCTCTCCGAAAGGGAGTTCGCCGAGCACCTCGGCTGTCGCTCGCGACCACCCACGAATACGTGACGGACGTCTTCCGGAAGCTCGGCGAGAGTGGTCGCGCGGGACTGACGGCGCTCTGACTCGGGCATGGATGAGCGCCGGTGACCCCCGGGACCCCCGGGTGGCTCGCCCGGGCGACCCCCTGACGCCCCACCCCACCTCAGCCAGCCAGCTCAGTCGAAGACAGTGGACACGAACACGTTGTCGAACCGGGCCGTCGCGTCTTCTTCGACCTGGTCGTTTTTGTGGATTCCCACAACGACGTCGATCCTCGAAGCGCCGTCGGGGATCACCCCTTCCGTCGAGAGCGTAGCCCATTCCGTCGTCGTCGCCTGCTCGTGGAAGGAGAGCGCAACGACGAATCCGACCATATCGGTGCAGGCGGCGTCCGAGTAAGCCCGTACCCAGATCTGCGGCGATGCGCCCTGGACGACTTCGAGCATGCGTGCGCTACCGCCCAGCACGATGCGCTGACCGGGTTCGGCGGGGAGGCACGCGGACAGCCCGATCTGAGTGCCGCCGTTTCCCGGGAAGTGGTGATACAGCTCTGCCGACCCCGAGTTGGGATTCCCCAGCGCGTCCTCGTCGACCCACACTGCGCGCGGCGCCCCGTCTCCAGGGATGTTGGTGAGAACGGTCCAGGCCACGAGGTCGCTGTCGAAGGTGCCGTTCCCGAGATGGTTCGTGAGGGCGTCGGCGCCGAGGACGGTGACCACCGACGTCGCGGACCGGCCCGGATACGCCGTCGACGTGGCCGTGACCTGGCACGTGCCGGGCTGCGCCGGTGCCGTGAACTGGATGGACGCCCCCGACCCGCTCAGCGTCCCGCAGCTCGCGCTCCACTGCAGGCCGGTGTCGCCCGTCCCGGAGACCGTGGCCGAAAAGAGCCGACCCTGACCGACGAACATCGTGGCCGTCGCCGGGTCGATCGTCACTGCCACGTCTTCGACGGTAACCGTCGCGCTCGCCGACTTTTCTGAATTCGCGTTGCTTGTCACGGTGACCGTGCACGTCCCCGCCTGCGCAGGCGCGGTGTACGTTGCCATGAGCCCCTGCCCCACGACTGTGCCGCAGGTCGCCGACCAGGCAACCCGGGTGTTATCGGTGCCGACCACGCTCGCGCCGAACGTGTAGCCCTCGCCGACCAGCAGCGTGACGGATGTAGGGTCGATCGCGACCACGACGTTCTCAGGGCCTGTCGAATCGCTACACCCCGTGATGACACCGATGACCAGGGCGGTGGCGATGGCGACAAGGCGGGCGACAGTGCGATGCGGTGCTGGGAGTTGCATGACTGCGATCCGGGTTACTGCGTCGAGAAGTGCGGGGCACGCGGCCGGGGGGAGGGGGCTGGTCGCGTGCGTCCGGGCGACATCACTCTGCGAGCGGCCGGGCGGCCGACGCCGAGTATGGGAAAGGTACGGCAACATACCGGACCGGGAAAGGGCAGCCAATCCGCGAGGGTAGAGTCGTGGTCTGCTCGTCTCGTCCCGCGACCGGCACGGTCCCGGTGGTGCCCGTGAGAGCCGACGCGCCGGTCGGTCCGTCTGCTATGCACCCACGCCGACCCGGGCCGACTGCGCGGCGAACGGCCTCGGTCCTGGCGCGAAGAGCCCGTCCAGCTCGAGAGGGTCGGCCGGCGAGAGAGCAATGGCATGTCCATCCTGACCCGCGCGCCGCGCGGCGCGGAGGCCGGCCACGGCCTCCGGGAGCGCGAACTGCTCACCGCTGACGCCCGCCACGAAGTGGCCACCCCGGATCTCGCCGCGGGCCTCGAGCCTTCGATACACGCGAGCCAGCTCCCGCCAGGGTGGCACACCCGTCTCCTTCTCGAGCACCCTTCTGAACACGACGCCGTAGCGACGGAGCAACGTGCGAGCCCAGCGCTCGATATGGTCCGCCGACGCGCTGATGACCCGGTGGGCGTCGCCCGGCTGCGGCGTGACGCGACCGTCGTCCGCGGTCGAGCGGTCCAGCTCTGCCGCCAGCGCCCTCCCTGCCGGCAGGAGCGACCAGCGCCCTGCCGCGTCGACTCCGGGAAACGTCACTCGCCGGCGGCGACGCGCGCTCCCGTTCCACCGGCGAGGCCGTTTGTCGCCGGGGACGAGGAGCGCGCGCAACCCCGCGAAGCTATCGGCCGTCGCGTATCCCCCGGCCACCAGCTCCGCCAGCCCCGCCTCCGCCTGCGTGTCCAGGATCCCGGCCTCGGCCACCAGCTCGAAGTAGAACGACGCACCTCGCCGGGCGAGGACCTCGAGCAACTGCCGGGCGTAGGTCGAGAGCGACGCCGCCCGGCGCGCGTCCGGGGCCTCGCCGTTGCCACTGGTGGTCGGAGGCGGGGCGAACCAGGTGTCCGCATTCGACCGCACGAAGAGCGCGATCGGCGAGGTGCCCACCGGCCGCGGCCCCCGGCGACGCCGCCTCGATCCCGCCGCGGCATCCTCGCCTGAATCCCGGCCGTTCCGCGCCGCCAATCCCGCTCGTCCCGGCACGCCACGGCGCAACCGGCGCGTGGAGGCGAGCGTACCCGCTACGCGCGTGACCCGCCGCCGCCCCCAGCCAACCCGCCCCGTCATGCAGAGCTGGTCCAGCATCTCGGGCGAATAGTCTGCAACGCGCGCCGGGAGGATGTGCCGCTCCCACGCCCGGGCCGGCGCCTGGAAGCCGTCGAGCTGCTCGATGACGGCCATGAGCCCCTCGACACCGCGGACCCTGTGATCGGGATGCACGTGCTGCCAGCCAGCAAGGAACCGCCTGTACTCGGCGAGGGTGACCGGCCGGATCTCAGCCCGTAGCCGGTCGAGCGTGTAGCGGTGGATGCGCGCGAGCAACCGCCTGTCACACCATTCCAGAACCTTCGCGCCCGGCGAGAGCTCCCCCCGGAGCACGACGCCTTCGGCCTCGAGGGCGACGAGCGCGGGAAGGACGTCGTCGCCCGTCGACCCGAGCGGTGCCCCGAGCGCCGCGGCAGTGACCGGTCCCAGCACCTCGAGCCGGCCGCGAATCAGCTCCCGGAGAGCGTCGTGTCGTTCCGGGATCGGACCGAGCGCGTCCGCGGCAGCCACGCTCTCTTTCGGTTGCACTGCCGCGCCCGGAACGACCGCGCGCACTTCATTCAGCCGCTCCGTCGCAACCCATATGACCGAACCTATTCCCGCACCCGCACCCGCTCCCGATTCCGTTCCGGCGCCAGAACGCTGGTCGGAGTCGCCAAACACATGGGCTCCCCCAACCCTCACCTCCGCGACCCGCCGCCCCGCAGCCAGCTCATCGAACCACGCGCGCCAACCCGCGCGCTCCCCCTCCTCAGCGGTGACGAAACCGGCACCGAGGAGCGCGTCGTGCAGCTCATCGGCCGAGTCGGCACCGGGCCACGCTTCGGTGCGTACCCGCTCGATGGCCGCCTCGTCGAGGACGCCGAGATCGGCGGCTCCGCCTGCCTCCATTGCGCGGCGCGCCTGCACAGCCTGGGTCCGGCGCTCCTCCAGCGGCGCGTCGTCCAGGAACTCGTAGACGCGGGCGCTGAGGATCTGCGAAGCGAGCGGCGAGGGCTCCGGAAGATCCCGCGCGACGAGGTTGAGCTCGCCGCGCCAGATCCCGGCGAGGATGCGCTGCAGCGCGGGGAGGTCCATCGCCTCGCCGAGGCAGTCATCCAGCGCCTGGAGGACCAGCGGGTGGTCCGGGACCTCGCGGTCGCCTGCCACGTTCTCGAGGCACGCCGCAGCGTCCGGGAAGACCGCGGCGAGGAGGTCGTCGGCCTGCATTCGCTGAATCTGAGGCGGCACTCTCCGCCCGCCCGATGCCCGCGGCACGGCGAGGGAGAGGTTCGTCACCCACCGCCAGCGCGTCTGGAAGAGCGGTGAGTCCAGCACCGCCTGGATCAGAGTCTCCCGCACCGTCTCCGGCCGGAGATAGTGCCAGACCTCATCGAGCGGGAAGCTGTGTTGCGGCCCGAGGGAGAGGAGGATCCCCTCGTCCGTGGCGACCGCCTGCAGCTCGAAGTTGAAGGTGCGGCAGAACTTCTTCCGGAGCGCGAGCCCCCACGCCCGGTTCACCCGCGCGCCGAACGGCGCGTGCAGCACGAGCTGCATCCCGCCCGCGTCGTCGAAGAACCGCTCCAGGATCAGCGTCCTCTGCGTCGGCAGCGCACCGAGCAGGCGGAGGGATTCGCCGAGGTAGTCGACGAGCTGGGAAGCCGCTTCTCGCGGAATGCGAAACTCGATGGCCAGCTCGTCGACTAACGACAAAGGGCCAGGGCTAGGGCTAATCAAGCGTTCGTTCGCGGCGTGCCCGGTGGACGACACTCCACCGAATCCTGCCGTGTCCCTGTCGTGCGGTCCCCCAGCCGCGCCGTCATCGGCCCCAACGACGGAGCGTCCAGTCGCGTTCGCAGACACAACGGCGGAGGGCGATTCCTCGATGGTCTCTCCCTCGCCCACTAGCCCCGGCCTTAGCCCCAGCCCAGGCCCTGTGCCGTTTTCTACTCTCTCCCTAACCCGCGCCACCGCGGCCGAAATCTCATCACTCCGGGCTGGCGCCTCCCCGAACCAGAACGGGATGTTGGGGAGCGCGCCGGCGGCGTCCGCGACGCGGAGGACGCCCGGCTGGACGCGCAACACCTGCCAGGAGGCGTTGCCGAGCTGGAAGATGTCGCCGACCATGCTCTCCACGGCGAAATCCTCGTTGACGGTGCCGAGGAAAGTGCCTTCGGGCTCGAGGATCACGCGGTAGTCGGACACCTCCGGTATCGCGCCGCCGGCGGTGAGCGCCGTCAGGCGGGCGGCGGGTCGGCCCCGGATCCTGCGGTTGACCGCGTCCCGGTGCAGCAGAGCCCCGCCACGCGCCCGGCGGTTGGTGAAGCCGCGGGCGAGCATCGCCACGACATCGTCGAACGCCTGCCGCTCCAGCGCCCGGTACGGCCACGCCCGGCGCACGAGGTCGAAGAGGTCGTCTTCGTTCCAGTCCTCGGCCGCGGCCTCCGCCACGATCTGCTGCGCCAGCACGTCGAGCGGAGCCTCCTGCGGGACGATCCGGTCCAGCTCGCCTCGCCGGACCCCGTCGAGGAGCGCCACGCATTCCACCAGCTCGCTCCGGTTCAGCGGAAAGAGGCGTCCGCGCGGGGTCCCGCCGACCGTGTGTCCGGAACGTCCGACGCGCTGGAGGAACGTCGCGATCCGGCGAGGAGACCCGAGCTGGCACACGAGGTCGACGTGCCCGATGTCGATCCCCAGCTCCAGCGACGCCGTGGCGACGAGCGCGCGGAGCCGACCATCCTTCAGCTTCGCCTCGGCGTCCAGCCTCGTCTCCTTCGACAGACTGCCGTGGTGCGTGGCGACCACATCGGCGCCGAGCCGCTCGGAGAGGTGGCGGGTCACGCGCTCAGCCAGCCGCCGGGTGTTCACGAAGACCAGCGTGGTCCGGTGCTCCTGGATCAGCGCCGCCAGCCGGTCGTAGACCTCCTCCCACACCTCGGAGGACATCACCGCCTCGAGCGGCGATTCCGGCAGCTCGAGCGCGAGGTCCAGCTCGCGGAGGTGCCCCTCGTCGATGATCGCGACACCCGCTCCCGCTCCGCTGCCGCCCAGGAAACCCGCCACGTAGTCGATCGGGCGTTGCGTCGCCGATAGGCCGATCCGCTGGACGCTGCCCTTTGCGACGTGGGCGAGTCGCTCGAGGGTGAGGGCGAGGTGGGCGCCCCGCCGCGACTCCAGCACCGCGTGGATCTCGTCAACGATGACGGTGCGGACGGTACGGAGCATCTCGCGGCTGCGTGCCGATGTCAGGAGCAGGAAAAGCGACTCGGGTGTCGTGACCAGGATGTGCGGCGGGGTGCGGAGCGTCTTCTCGCGCTCGCTGGCAGGAGTGTCGCCACTCCGCACGGCGGCGGTGATGCGGACCTCGGGGCATCCCATCTCCCCGGCGATCCGTTCGATCCCCTGCAGCGGTTCGGTCAGGTTGCGGTGGATGTCCGCCGAGAGCGCCTTGAGCGGCGAGACGTAGAGAATCCGGACCTCGTCCGGCAGCCCGCGCTCGCCCCGCTCGATCCCCTCCCGGAGCAGCGTGTCGAGCCCGTGGAGGAAGGCCGCGAGCGTCTTCCCGGACCCGGTGGGCGCGGCGATGAGCGTGTCCCGGCCGGACCGAATGGCGTCCCATCCCCGGCGCTGCACGGGCGTGGGCGGCGAGTCCGGGCCGAAGTGCTCGGCCCACCAGCGGGCGATGATCGGGTGGAAGTGCGAAGGTGCCATGTGATCTTCGTCTACCCCGACCGCGTGCGCGTGAGCCCGGGCATGCACCACCTCGAGCCGTCGCTCCGGGACGGATCAGTGTCTTCCAGCAACATTGCAGCGCGTCATTTGTGGACTGCGATCCGAGCCAGTCATTGCGAATCACACGATCGGGAGGGGCGGGGGGTGAGACGTGGTCGATCAGGGCTATGTGACCCGGGTGTATCCTGGCGTTCTTCCGGTCCATCTGCATGCCGTCCGGTGGCACGAACACCCCGCGAACCAGGAGCCCACCGGCCATTAGCCCTGGCCTTAGCCCTCGCCCCAGCCCGATGCCGTTCCACGGCTTTCACCGCCCGAACCGGTCCCACGCCTCGAATGCGGCCATCGCCTCGATGAACGCTGTGGGCTCGACGCGCACCGGTCCGCTGAACGGTTTCTGGAAAGCGAAAACCAGCAGGAGCACCAGTCCGATCGCGCTGGACAGCAGCACGACCATCACCCCGTGGAGCACGCCGCTGGGTGCGGCGAGGAGGAAGCTGAAAGCGACGGTTATGGCGGCGCCGAGGAGGAGCACCAGCCATAGCGGACCCGGGATCGTCCGACGCGCCCCGAGCAGCCGCAACTGTCGTTCTTCTCCGCTCTCGCCCAGGCGGTCGATCGCCTCCGCCAGCCAGATCCGCTCGCCCTCGCCGACAGGGTCGACGGTGAGATACGCGCGCCACATGGCTGCGACGGCAGAGTCGGTCAGGGCCGACCGCTCGCCGCGCGCCAGTGCCACCCACTCGTCGTCGATCACCATTCGGACGTAGTTCCGGAGTGCGGCGCGCAGTGCGCCGGCGTCATCCGGCGGCATGCCGTTCGTGGCTCTGTATAGGTCCACGAGCGCGGCCGCCTCCTTTGCCGCGTGCGTTTCCACCGCTTCGTGCCGCTCCCATGCGACGACTGCCACGAAGGCGAGGAGCACGGCGTAGACGACTGCTACTGCCGCGTAGATGATGCCGGCAATGTCGTGGTGCTGCCGGAGCGACGCCGGACTCGCCCGCCGCCTGACGAGCACGAGACCGCCCAGGCACCCCGCCAGCCACACCGCGAACGCGGCGATACACGCTATCCATCCGTCCACCGCCATCCCCCTCCCCCGCTGCTGGCAGTAACGAAAGGTCCGTACCCCGGGTACGGCACAAGGCTAGGGCTAGAGGGTTCGTCGCCACGGCGTGCTGCCGGCTCGAGGCGAATGCCCGGCGAGGCGGCCATGCCGGTGCGGCCCGATCCGGGCCGGCAACGTGGTCTCAACCGGCCATTAGCCCTGGCCCCAGCCCTGGCCTTAGCCTTACCCAGCCCCGTGCCGTCGTGGACTCTGGCGTACCCGGGCGGACGATGCGACCTTACGGTTTCGCAACGACCCCGTGATGCTGCGGAGGCAGGCTGGTGGTACGCGAAACCCGACCCTACCGGACCGATTACTACATGGGCATCGCGCTGGCAGTACGCCGCCGTGCGAACTGCCTCGGGAACCGGGTCGGCGCGGTCCTCGTGCTCGACGACCGCATAGTCTCTACCGGCTACAACGGCACGCCGGAGAACATGCCCAATTGCGACGAGGGCGGGTGCGAACGCTGCGCCCGCCGTGATGACTTCCCGTCGTCGCTGGGCTACGACGTCTGCATCTGCGTGCACGCGGAGCAGAACGCGCTCCTGAGCGCGGCGCGCTTCGGGATCCGGGTCGAGGGCGCGGTGGCGTACACGACGGTGCGGCCCTGTTTCGGCTGCGCGAAGGAGCTGCTCCAGGCCAGGATCCATGCCGTGTATTACCTGCACGAGTGGCGTCACCCGGACCCCGAGCTCTGGCGCCAGTACCTCCTCCTCCAGGAACGCTTTCCTGGCGGCGTCCATCGCGTAGCCGTGGACGACCCCGAGGCGGGGTGGGCGATCTCCGCGCTACGCGAGGCCCCGCCGGTGCCCGACCCCACGCCCTCTGGCGCCTGAAGCGTGATGCCGTACCGCTTGCCAGGGCTCATCGCGTCCGTAGTCGCCGTCGGGTTGGCGATGCTGCTCACGGGGTGCAGTGCGGACTCACCTCCATCGGACACCGGGAGTTCTGCTGAAGCGGCCGCAGCGACGGCGCTCAACCGCGCACTGAGCGAAATCGCCGAGACGTACGTCAGACTCGCGCTCGACCTGGCGCAGCACGACTCGACTTTCCTGATCGCGTATTCGGGCCCGGATGAATGGCGGCTCGCAGCCGAGTCCTCTCCGAGATCCCTGCTCGACATCCGCTTCGCGGCGCTTCCCCTCATCAGTCAGCTCGAGGTGCTGGACATTCCCGCCGCGGATACCGCCGCCGCGACCCGGCGCGACTTCCTCGTGCGACAGCTCCAGGCGCTGACCACACACGCCGAGATGCTGGGCGGGCTGACGCTCCCGTTCGACGAGATGATTCGCCTGCTCTACGGCGTCGAGCTGCCCGGCTGGTCTGAATCGACGTTCCAGCAGGTGCTCGACGAAGTGGCGAGGGCGCTCCCGGGTGAGGGCCCTTTGCCCGACCGGCTCACGGCTTTCCACCGTCAGCTCATTGTGCCGGCCGAGCGCGTGGATACGGTGTTCGCGGTGGCTCTGGCGGAGGCGAGGCGCCGTACTGTCGCAACGCTCGAGCTCCCCGCCAGCGAGAGTGTAACGCTGGAGAAGGTCGAGGGCGCTGCGATTCCGGCGAGGACGCTCTACGACGGCGCCCGCCAGGGCCGCATTGAGCTTTCGAGCGAAGTGTCTTTCTCGGTCGATGACCTTCTCGAGCTCGCGGTCCGGCATGCCTACCCGGGCTGGCACACGCTCACGCTCGCGCGGGAAGCGGCGCTCGTGCAGCAACGCGGCTGGATCGAGCACTCGGTGGCCACACGCTACAGCCCGCAGGCGTTCGTGCTGGAGGGTCTCGCCGCGTTCGCGGTAGATATCGTCTTCCCGGGGGACGAGAGGCTCGCCTTTGAACGCGACGTCCTCTACCCGCTCGCCGGGCTGAATCCGGACAGCGCCGCGAACCATCTCGAAATGCTGGCACTCCTGGACCGGCTCGACGCGACGACGGGCGAGGCGGCCGGACGCTATCTGGCCGGTGAGGCGAACGATGTCGAAACCGCGCGCTGGCTCTCGACATACGCCCTCATGACGCCCGAGCAGGCTCACCAGCGACTGGCCGCGCTCGACGCGTATCGAGGCGACGTCCTCGGTGCGACGTTCGGCCGCACACTCATCGGAGACTACATCGCAGGGCGCGGCGGAACCTCTGATCGCCCCGACCTGCGCTGGTCGCTCTATCGCGACCTCGCCGGTTCCGCCGTGTCGCCCGGCGCACTGGCGTCGGCAGGCGCGACGGCACAGCAACGGGTTACCGGCGAAGGCGGCCCCGCTCCGGGGGGCAATTGACGGCGACCCGGCATGACTCTCCCCGCTCCGTGATCATGAAAAACATTTCGTTGGCGACGCTGCTGACACTGTCGGTCGCTCTCACCGGCTGCGCGACGCTGTTCCGCTTTGGCGAGGGCCACATACCGCCCGCGACGTACTGGGTCTATGTGGGATCCGAAGCCGCCGACCTGCTCCAGCGCGTACGCTACGGGCCGGATGGCGCCGTCGTCGAGCAGACTTCGGCAATCGGCGAGCTGGAGACGGAGATCGAAGGCCCGCACGGCCTGGCGATCTCGCCGGATGGCCGTCACGTGTACGTGTCGACCGGCCACGGCCTCCCTGATGGCAAGCTGTGGAAGTTCGAGGCGGGCCCCGACACCCTCGTCGCCGATCCCATCCCGTTGGACCGCTTCCCGGCGACGGTTAGCGTCACCCCGAATGGCCTCTACGCCTTCGTCGCCAATCAAGCGCTGTACGGCGAGCCGGGGCCGTCTTCGCTTTCGGTGGTCTTCACGCCGGAAATGATCGAAACCCACCGGATCGAGACGTGCGGCATGCCGCACGGTGGCAGGTTCAGCCCCGACGGCCGTTTCCACTACTCTGTGTGCACGCTCGACGGGCTGCTCGTCGAGGTCGATGCGACCACGTTCGCGGTAACGCGTCGGCTGGAGCTGGGCTCGCCGCCCCCGGTTGCCCCGGCGCCGGGCGCGGCCCCGACCACGCCGCCGACTCCGTGCTCGCCTACCTGGGTGGCACCCGTGCCCGAGGGCTCGACCCTTTGGATCGCCTGCGATGGTAGCAACGAAGTCCTCGAGGTCGACCTCGAGCAGTGGTGGGTCGTGCGTCGCGTACCCGTCGGCGGCGGACCGTACGAGCTGGCGATCTCACCTGACGGCCGCTGGCTCGTCGTCACGCTGCGGGCACGGAACGCAGTGCAATTCCTCGATCTAACATGGATCACGCCGCCCGTGATCGTACCAACCACCTCCGTCCTCCCGCACGGCGTCGCGATCTCACCCGATTCCCGTTACGCCTTCGTCAGCGTCGAGGGGCGAGGCGGCGAACCCGGCCTCATCGAAATCTACCTGCTGGAAACGGCGAAACGCGTCGCGACGATTGCCGTCGGCCCGCAGCCGGCGGAGATCGCCGTTTGGAGGTACGAGGAAGGCGTAGCGACCGACTGACCGGGGTGGGGCAAAGGCGGCGGCAACCCTACGCCATCAACCTGGCCTCGATGCCATCGGCGGCGAGGTGCGCCAGGATCTCCTCGACGTGGTCGCGGCCGCGCGTTTCCAGCTCGATCACGATTTCCACCTCGCCCACGGAGATGTCGGCAAAGGCGCGGTGGTGGGCCAGCTCCAGGATGTTCGCGCCGCTCGCGGCGAGGATTTCGGTGAGGTGGGCGAGGACGCCGGGGCGGTCCTTGACCTTGACCAAGAGCCGCGCGAGCCGGCCATCGGCGACCAGGCCACGGTCGATGATCCGCTCGATGATGTTCACGTCGATGTTGCCGCCGGAAACGACCATGACCGTTACGTCGCTGCTCCCGAGCGGAACCAGGCCGGCGAGGAGCGCGGCCAGCGGCACGGCGCCGGCGCCCTCTGCGACGACCTTCTGCCGCTCCAGGAGGAGGTGAACCGCGCCGGCGATCTGCTCCTCGTCGACCACGACGATGTCGTCGACGTAGCGCCGGATCAGCGGGAAAGTGCGCTCACCGATCCGCTTGACCGCGATACCGTCGGCGATCGTCTCCGCCGTTTCGATCGGCACCACGTGACCGGCCTGGAGCGAATCGCGGGCGCCGGGCGCGGCGGCGGCCTCCACACCGATGACGCGGACGTTGGGTCTCGCCTCCTTCAGCGCGACGGCGATGCCGGAGATCAGGCCGCCGCCGCCGACGGGCACAATGACCGTGGTCAGATCCGGCTCCTGGTCCAGCAGCTCGAGCCCGATCGTGCCCTGCCCGGCGATGATCGCATCGTCGTCGAAGGGGTGCACCATCGTCAGCCCTTCGTCGGCCTCGATCTTTTTCGCCTCCTCCATGGCGTCCGAGACCGTGGCACCACTCAGCGTGACGCGGGCGCCGTGGTGCCGCGTGTTCGTGACCTTGATCAGTGGCGTCGTCGCAGGCATGACGACGGTGGCCGGGATACCCAGCCTCGCCGCATGGTACGCCAGAGCCTGCGCGTGATTCCCTGCGCTCGCCGTGACGACGCCGCGGGCCCGCTCTTCCGGCGCAAGCTGCAACAGCCGGTTCAGCGCGCCCCGCTCCTTGAACGCCCCGGTCCGCTGGAACGCCTCCAGCTTCATGCACAGGCGTCCGGGTACGAGGTGGGCGAACGCCAGCGCCGGCACGCACGGTGTCATGACGATGCCCCCGGCTATTCGAAGCCTCGCAGCATGGATCTCTTCCGTTGTCAACGGCATAGGGCTGGGTCTGAGGTCAGGGCCAGGGCAACTTGCCGGTGGAGTTCGGGTTCGAGGCGCGGGGCAGCTTCGCGGTCGAGGACGGCGTCCGGTGCGCGGGTCGCGGCCCGGGCCGAGACGCCCTGAACGTTGTGGGAACGGACATTCGTGTCCGCCCTCGCCTGGCGTGCCACCAGTGCGGGGACGGACCCGGCCGGCGGATGGCCCCTACCCTTAGGCCAGCTCCGCAACGTATCACAACCCGGACTGCTTCCATCCACGACGAACCCTGCTAGCCGGAGCTCCATGCCGTTCATCGCAGAATCACGGTCATCCCGTCGTACGCGATCTCCGCCGAAACGCCGCGTTCGCGCGCCATCGCCTCGATGGCCGCGATGGCCTTCTCCTCGCCGGTGACGATCTGCGTGCCGCAGTGCGTGATGATCGCTCGCGGCACTCCTTCGCGCTTGCACCACGTGAGCTGCGTCTGGACGGGAGTGTGACCGACCAGTGTGTCACCCTGCCTGCGCACGAACGATCGCCGGAGTGTCGCGCCGTCGCCGATGTAGATGCGCACGCCGGCCAGGGCCTCCCGCCGTTCCGGAATGAAAACCAGGTCCGGCGCGTACCAGACCGTGACTCGCCCGGCCGTGACGCGGTATCCGACCGCGGGCGCGCGGATCGAATGTTCGACGCGGAACGCCTCGAAGGTGATGCCGTCGATGGTGAACGGATCGCGCGGCCGGACCACCCGTCGCAGCTCGGGCGGGATCGGATACCCCCGGATCAGCTCCCAGCTCTCCGCCGTCGCGTACACCGGTACCGGCGAGCCATCCGCCAGTCCGAAAGCGTGGTCCGGGTGCGCGTGCGTCAGGACGAACGCGCGCCCGCCCATCCTGCGCACTCGCCCGCGCCAGTCCGTCCCGCAGTCCACCACGACCGAGCGACCTCGGTAAGAGACGCGCATCGACGTGTGCATCCCGTGCCGCGCCGTCCTGGCCTCGATCTCACCCCGGGTGCCGAGAAACTTCAGCTTCAATCAGGACTCCGTGGACGGCATAGGGCCGGGGCTAGGGCTAAGGCTAGGGCTAGTGCCGGTGGAATCCTGGTTCGCGGGGTAGTCCCGCTGCCGGACCGGCGAAGGTTCTTGCCGGACCGGGCGGTCGATGCCTCGCCGTGCGCTGGCCACCCGACGACGCCGGTAACGCACCGATGAAGCCTCCCCTCCCGGGATCACATTAGCCTTCGCCCGGCGCTAGTGCCGGTGGAATCCTGGTTCGCGGGGTAGTCCCGCTGCCGGACGGGCGAAGGCTCTCGCCGGACCACGCGGCCGATGCCTCGCCGCGCGCTGGCCACCCGACGACGCCGGAAACGCACCGATGAAGCCTCCCTTCCCGGGATCACACTAGCCTTAGCCCTAGCCTTTGCCCTAGCCCTATGCCGTTACCTGACAACAACCTCCATGACCATGAACGGATGCGGAATGCAGTACACGGCGTACCGCCCCGGCTCCGTGAACGTCCGCGCGAAGGTCCCGCCCGGCTGGATCGCGGTCGAGCCCCAGGAATTGTCCCGCGCGGTGACCGTGTGGACCACGTTGTCGCCGTTGACCCAGACGACCGTGGCGCCGGCGGGCACCTCGAGGACGCCCGGCGCAAACGCGAGGTTGCGGAGCTCAGCGTAGAAGACGTCGTCCTCGCCGGCGGTCCCGGCGTCCGGCGTGGCCGCGGCGGCAGGTACGGGCGACGCGGCGGGGCCGAAGATCCGCGCGAGGGTGATCGGTACCGTGAACTCGAAGCCGATGCGGGCACGGTCGGTCCCGCGTGACGTGCCCTGGAGCGTGCCCGTCAACGCGTTCGAGATGTGGATCCCGAGAGAATGTGGCGAATAGGGCACGCCGAGCTGCACGCCCACGCTCCACGCGACCTCTTCGTTCGATCGCCGATCGGTTAGCGTCGCGATGTCGGCGGCCAGGGCGACGCCGCCGAGCACGCGCACCACGGCGCCGCCCCCTACGGCAAAACGGGCGTTGTCCTCATCGTACGGCTCGGTGAAGGCGCGCCCGGCGGCCATCAGCTTGACGGGCCCGAAACTCCGCGACAGGCCGAGTTCCGCGTCGACGCTCCCCGCGCCGGCGTTGAAACCGAGCTGCACGTGCTCCTGGACGCCGCCATACAGCATGTGCAAAGGTGCCCCGCGCACGAACAGCTCGAGCTCGTTGGGTTTGGTCGGCACGACGTTCGAGTTCGTCGCATACGTGAGGCCGGCGAGGAGGCCACGCACCACCGGCACGCCGAGGACGAAGGTGGGGAATGCAGAAATCTTCCGCTCCGGTGGACCGCTGGAGACGAAC
>DATMSC010000003.1:0-5264 GCA_035565595.1 Longimicrobiales bacterium
GCGCACGCGCCCTCGCGGCTTCGAGCCCGGAACGGCCGGGGTCGAGTCGTCGCCCCCGTTCCATGACCTTTTCGAGGAGTGGCCGTCCCGGGAGATCCTCGTCCCAACGGGCGATGATGTCGCGGACCGCTCGCCCCTCCGCGTCCTCGAGCCGGAAGACCTGCTTGCGGCCGGGCAGGATGGCCTTCCCGGGCGAGAGCTTGATCCGGCCCCGGCCGCCGTATTCCGTCAGCTTGTACGCGATGTCGAGCGACGGCGCATCGGCCGACACGCCCATCGCAGTGCCAACGCCGAACGCGTCGATCGGCGCGCCGGCATCGACCAGCGCGGCGACTTCGTATTCGTCGAGCCCGCCGCTCGCGAAGATCCGGATCTCCGGAAACCCGGCGTCATCCAGAATGGCTCGCGCCCGCCGGGCGAGGTCGGCCAGGTCTCCGGAATCGAGCCGGATCGCGCCGATGACGCTGTCAGGCGCCAGCTCTCGCGCCACTTCCACGGCCCGCCGCACGCCTTCGAGCGTGTCATAGGTGTCCACGAGCAGCGTCGTGCCGGGATACAGTCGCGCAAAGGCGCGGAACGCGTCGATTTCGTGATCGTACGCCTGCACGAAGCTGTGCGCCATCGTGCCCGCGACCGGAATGCCGTACAGGCGCCCCGCGAGCACGTTGCTCGTCGCGTCGACGCCGGCGATGTAAAACGCCCTCGCGCTCTTGATCCCGGCATCGTAGCCGTGGATCCTGCGCAGACCGAAATCCACTACCTTCCTCCCCTTCGCGGCGTGGACGACCCGTGCACCCTTCGTCGCCACCAGCGTCTGGTAGTGGAGCTGGTTCATGATGACCGTTTCGGGGAGCTGCGCCTGTGCTATCGGCGCCACGACTTCCAGGATCGGCTCATTGGCGAAGACGGGCGTACCCTCGGGGACCGCGTAGACGTCGCCCTCGAAGCGCCATTCGGCGAGCCATTCCAGGAACGCCGGCCGGAATTGGGGCAGTGTCGCAAGATAATCGAGCGAATCCGTAGTGAATCGCAGCGCTTCGAGCGCCGCCAGCGCGTCATCCAGCCCGGCCGCCAGGAGGTAGTTGCGGTCGCGCGGCAGCCGGCGCACGAAAGTCGTGAAGACCGCCTCCCCGTGCATCCCCGCCTCCCAGAACGCCTGGAGCATGGTCAGCTCGTAGAGGTCCGTCAGGAGCCCCACGTTGTCTGGCGTTACCCAGTTCGATTCGTTGCTCATGAGGCCGCCATGCCTGCGTTGCGTCCGGTAGCGCGCGCCACCCACAGCTCGACTGGACAATGGATCTTCGATTCGAAAGGTCGCGACCCTGCTAAGAAATGGCGATGGCGCAGGTGGGGCAAGGGCTGGACGCCCGTCCGGGACTGCGGGCCCGGAACGCCGCCCGTGGTGGTGGGTAGCTTGACCGACCCCGCGTACCCGCGAACTGGCTTCTGGCGAGACCCTGCAGGATAGAGCTGTGCGGATCACGGCGATCAGACGGAGCCGGCGCGCCCGCCACCTGCTCGACGTCGAGCTGGACGGGGAACGGCGTCTCACGCTCCCGGACGAGGCGGTCGTGCGGGAGGGGCTCAATGTGGGCAACGAGCTGAGCGCCGCAGAAATCGAGATCCTCGAGACCGAGGAGGCCCGATGCCTCGCCCGTGAGACGGCGCTCCGCATGCTCAGCAGCCGGGGACGCACGCGCGCGGATCTCGCCCGCCGGCTGGAACGCCGCGGGCACGACCGCGAAATCGTCGCCTCCGTCGTACAGCAGCTCGCAGAGGCCGGATTGCTGGACGACGACGCGGTGGCCCGGGAGTACGTCCGCGCCCGGATCACGCACCGCCCGCTCGGCCCTGGCCGGCTCGCCGCTGGTCTGCGGGCGAAGGGGCTGGATGATGCAGCCGCGCGCTCGACGATCGACCGGGTGCTGCGTGAGGAGGGGGTCACGGAACTCGAAGCGGCCGCGCGGGTTGCGGAGGGGTGGCTCGCCAGAAACCCGGGCGCACGCTCCATCCTGGCCGACCTGTCCGACGCGAAAGGTGCGCGGCGCGCCCGGCAGCGACTGCTCCGACACCTGCTTGGGCGAGGATTCTCGCGTTCGGTGGCCGGGCAGGTCGCGCGCTCGGCCGGCGGTAGCGATCCCGGCGCCGCCGGGCCGTGAATCGCCGTGGCGCGATTGACGTTCGCGGAACGCCGGCGGTAAACTCGACGGCTCGGGCGGTTTAGGCGGCCAGGCTGCGCTGGAGGAAGCGTGCGCGAACCCATCTACCTGATCGTGAACCCGGCCGCGGGAGGTGGTCGCGGCCGGAAGATGCGCCGGCGCGTCGAGGACGCGCTCGGCGGCCGGGGCGTGCGCTTCCAGGTACGCGAGACACAGGCTCGCGGGCAGGCCTCCGAGCTGGCGCAGCGCGCGCTCGATGCCGGCGCGGGCGCGATCTATGCCGTCGGTGGCGATGGCACTGCGCATGAGGTCGCCAACGGGATCCTGGCCAGCGGGTCACCGGCGGAGGAGCTTCCCGCGCTGGGTATCGTGCCGGTCGGGACCGGGAACGACTTCGCGAGGATGCTGGGGGTTACCCGGCACAGCCCGCTCGACGCGCTCGACCCCGCGCCGGCGCGCGTGTTCGACGTCGGGCGTCTGGATTGGGATGGTGGCTCCGAATACTTCATCAACGGGTCCGGCACGGGCATCGATGTGGAGGTTGTGCGGCAGATCGAGCGTCTGCCGCGCATGCCGGGGATCGCGAGTTACCTGATCGGAGTACTCCGTGCTCTGGCGCACTATCGACCGACCCCGGTCCGCATCCGCATCGATGGGGAGGAAGTCGACCGGAAGGTCATGATCGTGGCAGTGATGAACGGAAGCCGGCAGGCCGGCGGTTTCCACGTGTGCCCCGGCGCACGCCCGGATGATGGACGGATCGACCTTTGCGTCGTCGACGAGCTTGGTATTGTCGAGAGCCTGCGCGTGCTGCCACGCGTTCTGAAGGGCACGCACGCGAACGAACCGGCAATCACACTGGCGCGTGCGTCATGCGTGGAGATCGAGAGCCTGTCGACGACGCCGCTCTTCTTCCAGGTCGACGGCGAGCTCCGCACTCCGGAGCGAACCCGGTGGCTCCGCTTCCAGGTACAGCCGCAGTCGCTGCGCGTCCTGCCGGCGTCCGCCACCGCGCCTGAAGACAACATGTCCCCTGAAGCATCGACCCGTACGGTGGACAGGTTGGAGTGAAGTTCACAAGTCTCGGTGTCGCTCTCGTTACGCTCGCGCTCGTGCTCGCCGCTACTCCGGCGCAGGCACGGCAGCAGGCCGTCCGGACAGACTCGGCCACGACGGCGGTCGCGCAGCCGTCGATACCCACGCCGGGCGGTGTGTTCCTCCGGAGCCTCCTCGTACCGGGGTGGGGGCACGCGGCCATCGGGTCGTACACCCGTGGCGGCGTCTATTTCGCCGCGAGGGTGGCCAGCGGGTTCATGCTGTTCAAGACGATCGCGCGCCTCGCGGAAGCCCGGGATGTCGAGCGCCGCCACACGGCGTCGGTGCGGGACTCACTCCTCGTGCTCGCACAAACCGATACGATCCTCGCCCGCCAGCTCGAGAAGCCCGGTGCACTCGACGCGGCCATCAGCGCTCACCCTGCGACGAAGGGATTTCGTGATCTTGTCAGCTCCCGGGAACAGCAGCGGGAAGACTGGATCACGTGGAATCTGTTCTGGATCTTGATCAGCAGCGCGGACGCGTTCGTGGCAGCCCACCTTGCCGATTTCCCCGCGCAATTCAGCGCAGAGCGTGACGGAGACGCCGTTCAGCTCCAGGTCCGGGTACCGGTGCCGACATTGAGATGACCGACGCCCGGAGGCCCATCGGGGTTTTCGACTCCGGCCTCGGGGGGCTGACCGTTGTCCGCGAGCTGCGCAACTGCCTGCCCGGAGAGTCGATTCTCTACTTCGGCGACACGGCGCGCGTGCCATACGGTACGCGCTCGGCAGCCACGGTGCGGCGATATGCCCGGGAGGCGGCAGCGTTCCTGGTGGAACGCGGCGTCAAGCTGCTCGTGGTGGCGTGTAACACCGCAACCGCGCACGCGTACGATGAGCTGGCGGGCCTGCTCTCGATCCCGGTGGTCGGCGTGATCGAGCCGGGCGCCCGGGCAGCGGCGAGGGTCACGCGCTCGCAGCGGATCGGGGTCATTGGCACGACCGGTACCATAGCGTCCGGCGCCTACGACCTCCTCCTCCGCAGACTCCTCCCGGACGCGCGCATCTACGCCCAGCCGTGCCCGCTGTTCGTACCGCTCGTCGAGGAGGGGTGGACGGACCACCCTGCGACGGAGGCCATCGCTGCGGAGTACCTCCGTCCGCTGCGGGAGATGGATGTCGACACGGTCATCCTCGGGTGCACGCACTATCCCCTGCTGAGACCGCTGCTCAGTCGGTTGCTGGGCGACGACGTTGTGCTCGTCGATTCCGGGGCCGAAACCGCCACGGAAGTTCGTCGAGTCCTGAGCGAGAACGGTTTGATCGACGCCAGTGGTGCAGAAACGATCTACGCATTCACGGTCAGTGACCTCCCGCTTCGCTTTCGCGAGGTGGGTCGGTCATTCGTGGGGGATCTCATCAACGACGTGGAGCTGGTGAACGTCGAAGGGCGCGACCTGACTGGTTGAGCGGCGTCGGCCGGCGAGTGTGTTGCGGGATCCCGAATCGGTTCACCCGACCGGCCAGCGCTTAAGCTCGGGGACGGCGTCGCCCCCTACCTCGATGTAACTGTGATGGAAGAGCCAGTCGCCCGCGTTCAGATAATAGCCCTGGCCGTCCACGGCCTTGATGGTGGGAAAGTGGACGTGCCCGCACACGACCCACGCCAGCTCCTCGGCTTCATGCAACCGCTCCACGGCCCAGGCCTCCAGGAAACGGGCGCGACCACGCGTCGGATCTCCTGGCCCACCGTGCGCATCCGTCCGTGAGACGAATCGCGCCAACCTGTGGCCGAGCTCGGGGTGGAGCGCGCGAAACGCGGCGATTGCCGGCCGGCTGCGTATCACCGCCTTGAGCGCCCGATACTTGTAGTCACCCGCCCCGAGGCCGTCGCCATGGGCGACGAGCGCCGGACGACCGGCGATCACCGTGGAGAGCGTGTCGGGCGTGAACGTCATCCCGACTTCCTCCCGCAGGTACCTGCCGCCCCACGCGTCGTGATTGCCGCCGACCATCTCGACCCGGATGCCTGATTCGACGAGCTCAGCCAGCGCGGCAAGGACGCGGA
>DATMSC010000004.1:0-2169 GCA_035565595.1 Longimicrobiales bacterium
ACCCGGACCATGAGTTCCGCGTCCTCCAGCGCCGCCGATGACTGCCCCGGGGCGAGTTGATGCCCGTTTCGACCAGGAGGCACGTGCCCCGGCCCCGTCATTCCGGCAACATCCGGAAGCACGCGACCGTTTTTCGTGGCCGGATGCGCACCATTGTCTCCCGCAGCCTCCGAGATCGTCACTCGGCTCACTGGCATCGTGTCTCTCCGTCGGATCACCGCGTGCCAGGCCAGAGCAACTCGCGCCTACTCCGGCTTGGGCCGTGGGCCGCGACTCCCACCCCGACACCGACGGCCAATGCCCGGCATGCGGCACCGACCGCCGGCCGGCGCGCTACCGGGCGAGTCCCCCGGCTATGGACCATGCCTGGCCAGACAACCGGCCGCAGCTTCGCGCAAGCCGGCGTCGACTATCGCGACTTCAACTTTATCGGGTTTCATTCAGTGTAATGACGCACGGCGTGCGATTCCATACTCATCACGCGGAATGCACATTTTTTGGCAATCCGTACGCCCAAATACCCGCGGTGGTTGGCATGGCGGGCGGGGGCCGGCAGGTTGTATGCCACCTCGTCCAGGACCGCGGTAAGCGCGAGTTCCGACGCGCTACGATGGGGCGATCACGTTTGCGGAGGAATGCACGCGTTCGGAGGTGCGACACCGCATGCTGAGGCCGTGCACCGTAGCCGGCTTTCGAACGATCGGCGGAGACACGATGCTGGCCGGCCCGACCGTGCGCCGCATCGGGCGACGCACGGCCGGGCCGGTGAAATGCTGCGGTAATGCAGCTTCTGACGCGTTCGCCGGAGGCGACCGTGTCAGATCAGGGTAGGATTCCTGCCATGCCGGTTGCTGCGCCCATGAGGCTGACGGCGCTCCTCGCCGCCATCTCGAGCACCGATCCGGGAAAGACGCCGAGCAGCAGCACGCCAATGACGGAGGCCACGAGTGCTACCCGCATGGCCGGTGACGTCACGATCCCCGCATCGCTCACGCCTTCAGGGCTCTCGCGGAACCACATGTACCAGGCGACGCGCAGGTAGTACCAGTACGAAACGAGAGACGCGAGGACGAGGACGACCGCGAGACTGAGGAGGTCGCGTTCGACGGCCGCCTGGAGCACGTAGACTTTCGCGATGAATCCGCCAGTCAGCGGGAAACCGGCGAGCGAGAGGAGGAAGACGGTCATCGCGACGCCCAGCAGCGGCCGGCGCCACGCCAGCCCGGAATAGGCCTCCAGATCCAGGTGTGCTTCACCCTCGCGCCCAACGAGGAGGACGATGCCGAATGCACCGACCGTCATCAGCGTGTAGACGAGCAGGTAGAAAAGGAACGACGCAGCCCCCAGCGTGCTTGCCGCCGCCAGAGCTACCAGGAGATAGCCCGCGTGCGCGATGCTCGAGTAGGCGAGCATCCTCTTCACACTGTTCTGCGACAGCGCCACGACGTTCCCCGCGACCATCGTGATCGCCGCGAGCCAGTAGACCATCCCGCCCCACGTCTCGTACAGCCCGGGGAACGCGGTCAGGAACACGCGCACGAAGGCGGCGAAGGCAGCCGCCTTGACCCCGGCAGCCATGAAACCGGCGATCGGGGCCGGTGCACCCTCATAGGCGTCGGGCGTCCACATGTGGAATGGAATGGCCGAGACCTTGAAGGCGAATCCCACCGCCAGCAGCGTCATCCCCACAAGTACGAGCGGGCTCACGCCCAGGCCGTCCGAGCCCAGCGTCTGCGCCAGGATGCCGATGTTCACCGTGCCGGTGCCGCCGTACACGAGCGCAATGCCGAACAGGAAGATCGCGCTCGAGAACGCGCCGAGCAGGAAGTACTTGAGCGCCGCCTCAGCGGACCGGCTGTCCCGGCGGTTGACGCCGGTGAGCACGTACACGGGCAACGACATGAGCTCCAGCCCGAGGAACACGACCATGAGGTCCCGCGAGCCGGCGAAGGTCATCATGCCCACCACCGCGACGAGCATCAGCACGAAGACTTCGCCCAGCCGCAGTTTCTCCTGATCCAGATAGCGCGCCGAGATCAGCACGAAGAGCGCGGCCGCGAGCAGGAACAGGAAGTTGGAGAATACGCGGAACGAATCGATGGCGATCATGCCGGTCGGCGAAGCTTCCGACAGCGTGAGCAGCCATGCGTTCGCGACTGCCGCGAGCCC
>DATMSC010000005.1:0-5497 GCA_035565595.1 Longimicrobiales bacterium
CGGTAGCGCTGCCGGAACTCGGCCATGCGCCCGCGCTGAATCGACTGGATCAGGTCATTGGTGAAACGCTCGCTCGAGATGTACACGACGCGGCAGTCGGGGTCCCGCTCGAGGACCGCGTGGCCGACGGCGTGCATGAGGTGCGTCTTCCCGAGCCCGACGCCACCGTAGATGAATAGTGGGTTGTAGATGCGGGCTGGCGCTTCAGCCACGGCACGACACGCCGCTGCGGCGAGCTGGTTGCTGCTCCCGACCACGAAACGGTCGAACACGTAGCGCTCGTTGAGAGGGGTGCTGAACGTCGCCGCCTGCGGTCGTGCCTGGCCGGAGACGCCGCCAGGCGGCGTCTCCACGTCCGGTTCGACAACGCCCCCGTCCAACAGCTCCAGCGCGCGGTTCTCCGAGTTGCGTCTGGCCGCGTCCTCGTCGTAGCGGAACGTGATGGTAAGCCGATGGCCGCAGACGCGGTTGGAAGCCTCCGCGAGCGCCTCACCGTACTGGCGCTCCATCCACTCGGCAGCGAAGTCGTTCGGCGTCGCCACGACGAGGAGGTCGTCCGATAGCGTCAGCGGTTCCGCCTTTTCGAGCCAGCTTCGGACGACCAGGTCCGGAAGGTCCATGCGGGCACGCTCGACGATCCGGGACCAGACTTCGGCGGCCGTTAGCTCCATCGCGTCAGGTTCTGCGCTTGGTCGGGTGGCGGGGTGTTGTTGGTGCCGGCCGGAAAGGATAGACAGTGGCTGTGGACAAGTCAACCCGATCGTACGGGCGCGGACTCCGGCCGTTGCCGCGCTGCTGCCGAGCCGTTGGTCCGCCGCGGCTCGCCCTTCGGCCGTGTAACCGCAGGTGTGCCCCAACTCCGGATGTACCCGGGCTCGACCCGGGGAAGAGGCGCCGAGCTTGACCGCGTATCTCCCGTTTTGGTATTATTACGGGCTTTGTCGCGCAGCGATGTCACGGAGTGAGCAATGGGTAAGCCGACGTATCAGCCGAGCAGACGGAAGCGGAAGAACAAGCACGGTTTCCGGGCCAGGATGCAGACGCGCGCGGGGCGCGCGGTCCTGAGCCGGCGCCGGCGGCACGGGCGTCGTCGCCTGACCGTGGCCGGCGGCAGCAAGTAGCCGGCCGGCTGATGGGTGCCGGAACCTCGCCGCGGGACGGCGGGCCGGTACCGCAACGCCTTCCCCGGAGTCGGCGGATCACCCGGTCCGATGAGATCCGCGCGCTCATGCGACGGGGGAAGAGGAGCAGGACGGCTCACGTGGACGTCATCGCCTCCCCTTCCCCCGCGCCTCATCCGCGTGTCGGAGTCGTCGTGCCCCGCTATCGTCACTCCACCGCCCGGCGAAACCTGCTGAAACGGCGGCTTCGCGAAATCCTGCGGCGGGATGCGCTCACATGGCTCCGCAACGTCCGGCCGCCCACCGACCTTCTCATTCGTGCGCGGCCGGAAGCGTACGACGCCGCATTCACTGAACTCAGGGACGGGATCCTGGAAATCCTGGAGCGCCGATGGCCAAGGTCCTGATCGCCATGATCGACGTCTACCGGCGCTGGATCTCGCCCATGCTTCCGCCCACATGCCGGTATCACCCGACATGTTCCGCGTACGCGCGCGAGGCGATCGAGCGGCACGGCCCCGCCCGCGGGAGCTGGCTCGCGGCCCGGCGCCTGCTGCGGTGCCATCCGCTCGGCAGCCATGGCTATGACCCTGTGCCCTGATCGGGTCGCCCCGGGTTCGGCGGCGCGCTGGATGTTGGACCTACTGGCCCCGGCCCGCGACGGCGGCTCCCCGAACCCCGCCGCCGCGTGCGTCCGATGAAGAACGTTTGATGGATACCAGACGCTTCCTGCTGGCGATCGTGCTGATGATCGCCGTGATCGTAGTCACCAACCTGCTGTTTCCCCCGGCGCCGCCAGAGCTCCCGGATGAGGCGACGGAAGAGATCACGACGCCCGTCATGGCGCCGTCCGGGGACGCGATGCTACCCGCCGCAGAACCGCAGCCGGCCGGGCCCGAGCAGGTCGTCGCGGTCGACACCATCGACGTCGCGTCACCGCTCTATCGCTTCGGCGTGAGCACGGCCGGGGGCAGCATCGTCTCCGCGGAACTGCTTCAATTCGAGTCGTTCACGCCGGACGCACCCGACTCAATGCCCGTCGAGCTGGCCGAGCAGGGAATCGGTCCGCTCGTCCGGTATACCCTGCAGGCGGGCGGATCCACGGTCGCGCTCGATACCATCGCCTTCGCGCTCGTCGAAGACACGGGCGACACGCTGCGTCTGTCGTATGCGAATCCGGTGACCGGCGTATCGGTCGAGTTGAACTACGCCTTCCGCCCCCACACCTACCTGGTCGACGTGTGGGGCTCCGCCCGGGCGGGCGCGGGCGCGCCCGGAGTGTTCGGGGTGCAGCTCGGGCCCACGCTTCGGGTCAACGAGCGGAACGCCCAGGATGACTTTCGTGCCCTCGCCTACGTGGTCAACAGCCGGGACCACGGCATCCGCAGCGTTCAGCTCGACGATGTCGAATCCGAGCGGATCGAAGAGGGCCCCCTCGCGTGGGTCGCCATCAAGAACAAGTACTTCGTCGTGGCGGCGCTCAGCCCGTTCGGCGAACCTCCCGAGCGGCTCGGCGGCGCCATCGTGCAGCCGGTGCCACTCGAGCATGCCGCAGCGCTTACGGCTACCGTTCCCCTCGAATCCGACGGCAGCTTCGCGTTCCAGCTCTATCTGGGTCCGCAGCAGTTCGACCACCTGACCGCCGCGGGTCGGAGCCTGGAAGACGTGAACCCGTACGGCTGGCGAGTCTTCAGGCCCATCATCCGCCCGCTCGCACGCTTCGTGACCTGGGCCCTGGTCGGGATGCACAACATCCTGGGCCTCGGCTACGGGTGGGTGCTCATCATCTTCGGTATCCTCGTCCGCGGCGTCATGTGGCCGCTCAACGCCCGCGCGATGCGCTCCCAGCTCAAGAACATGGAGCTGCAGCCGCGGATGAAGGAGATCCAGACGAAGTACCGGAACGACCCGGAGCAGCTACAGCGGGAGATGCTCCGGCTGTACAAGGAGGAGGGCTTCAATCCGCTCGGCGGCTGCCTCCCGATGCTGATTCCGTTCCCGGTGCTGATCACGCTCTTCTTCGTGTTCCAGAGCACGATCGAGTTCCGGGGCGTCGAGTTCCTCTGGCTGCCGGATCTGTCGCAGCGCGACCCGTTCTTCATCCTGCCCGTGCTCCTTGCCGCCAGCATGTTCGTCATGCAGTGGCTGAGCATGCGCAGCACGCCGGTGCCGAACCCGCAGATGAAGATGATGATGTGGTTCATGCCCGGCCTCATGCTGGTGATCTTCCTGAACCTGGCATCCGGGCTGAACCTCTATTACTTCTCGCTGAACATGGCGTCGATCCCGCAGCAGCTCCAGATCATGCGCGAGCGTCAGCGCGTGCAGGGTCGCATCAAGACGACGGGCGCCGGCACGGGCAGCCGGGCGCCGGCTGGTGGTGCGGTAAAGGGAGCGCAGGAGGCGAGGACCGGCGGCGGTGGTACGTCGCAGTCGCAGAGGAAGTCGAAGCGCAAGCGCGGCTGACATCGCTCGCGTCCGGGGCAACAGACCGAAGAAACGCCGAAGTTACTCGGCTCAGCATTGGGGTGGCTTCGAGGTGGCTGGACCGGCCCGCCGCCAACGGCGGGCGGGCCGGGCGTCGCATGGCCGGCGGCACGAAGCCGAACGCGATTGCTCGGTGGCGGCCCCGATGCTGCGTGGGCAGGGCGCTGGCGGCGGATAGGCCGGGCGCCGGGGAGTAGGCCGGAGTGCTACAGCGCGATTCCGAACGGCTCGGCGAGCTGGCGGTCGGTGGACGGGAGCTCCTCTACGGCAGTGACCAGGGCCCTTTCGGGACCGCGTTCCAGCTCCCGGCGCAAGCGGTCGACCTGGTCAGGTGCCCCCTCCACCTCCACTTCCACCGACCCGTCCTCCACGTTCCGCACGATCCCGCGGAGAGCGAGCGACTGGCCTACCCGCTGCGTCCAGAATCGGAACCCGACGCCCTGGACCACTCCTGAGACGCGAAAGCGCCGCCGTACCATATCCACTCTGTGACGACTCCCTGTTGAACACGAATCGTTGTGTTGCGAGCTTTCCGGGCTCCCCGGTCTGAGACTGCAATCCATGCCGGCCGCGCGCAATCCAGGGCGAGGGTAGCGGGTCGCGCGGCGTGCCGCAGCTCTGATTGTTTCACGTGAAACATGGCCAGGGCCAGAGCCGGCATAGCGACGAGCCCGGCCACCGCGACCCCGATCTGTGTCCGAGCGAGGACGGCGACCGGCAGGCGTTCTCTCCAGCGTGGCCGCTCCCGCTCAGGCAGCTCGACTCCCTCAACGAGGCGAGGCTCTCGCGCGCGTACTACCGTAGCCACGAGAGATCAGCGACAGGCGCGTACCGCAAGGCGACGGGCGCGGGGAATGGCGCCAGACGGTGCTGAGGCGCTGGTGGTCGGTATTCTCCGGACGACCGGGTGTTCACCCGGGTCCGGCCCGGGCGCGACGTTGGGGCCGTCGGATGTCGCCGTTGCATCACGGCTTCCCGGCACGCGGAGCTTGCCTGCACCGGGGCGCAGCGGCAGGACCGTGCCTCCGGGTTCCCCGGATGAGGTCGGGCGCTGGCGGCGGCCGCCCTCGACGCTGGAGCACCCCGGCACGGCTCCGCCTGTGTTATCCCGTGCACGGCATGGGCGTCGAGCCCGTCCCGGCACTCGACACTGACCTCGGGATCTGCGGGCGCACCGGCGGGGCTCGAGATGCCGCAGCCGGCGGCCGGTCACACCGCCTGCGTTGGCCTCGCCCACTCCCGTCCTCATCCTGTTTCACGTGAAACACGTGCCGCACACAGCCTTTCCGATCGCTCGGCCCCCCTGCGTCCCGACCGGGCATGTCGATGTCCCATCCAGCGCTTTACGGCACCCGCGATACGCCATATATTCGCGTTCATCCGACGTCCGCAGGATGGTTCCGACCAGTAGCAGTTTCCGATCGAGGTAGGATGGGCCGTATCCTGGCCATAGCCAACCAGAAGGGCGGAGTGGGTAAGACCACGACCGCGATCAATCTGGGCGCCAGTCTGGCCGTCGCAGAGCGGCGCACCCTCGTCGTCGACATGGACCCGCAGGGCAACGCGACCAGCGGGCTCAACGCCCGCCGCGATGGCGAGAACGACGGGGCTACCATCTACGAGGTGCTCCTGGACGGCCGGCCCATCCAGGAAGCGATCATCCACGACCTCCACGTGCCGCGCTTCGACCTCGTCCCCTCCAGCCGGGACCTCGTGGGCGCTGAGGTCGAGCTCGTCGGCCGCCCCGAACGGGAATGGGTGCTTCGCAAGGCTCTCGAACCCGTCATCGACGAGTACGAGTTCGTGCTCCTCGACTGCCCGCCGTCGCTGGGCCTGCTCACGCTCAATACCCTCTCGGCGGCCGACGCGGTGCTCATCCCCATCCAGTG
>DATMSC010000006.1:0-5995 GCA_035565595.1 Longimicrobiales bacterium
TCCCGCGACGTGCTCCTCATGACGCGGGTGGACAAGCCGGCGCTGCTCCGGCGACTCTTCGAGCTGAGCTGCCGATACTCCGGACAGGTCCTGTCGTACAACAAGATGCTCGGCCAGCTCCAGGACGCGGGGAACACCACCACCCTCGCCCACTACCTGAATCTGCTGACGAGCGCCGGCATGGTCACGGGGCTGCCCAAGTACGCGGGCCAGATCGTGCGCCGCCGGGCTTCGAGCCCCAAGCTGCAGGTCATGAACACGGCGCTGATGACGGCGCTCTCCGGCTACACGTTCGACGAGGCGCGCTCGGACCCGGAGTTCTGGGGCCGGCTGGTGGAGTCGGCGGTCGGCGCGCACCTCGCGAACGCCGCCTTCGCGAGCGACTTCGAGCTCTACTACTGGCGCGAGCGCGACCGGGAGGTCGACTTCGTCGTCGAGTCGCACGGCCGTCGCACCGCCATCGAGGTGAAATCGGGTCGAGCCGGCGATTCGCTCCCGGGACTCGACGCCTTCGTCTCGGCCTTCGGCGAGTCCCGCCGGCTCCTCGTGGGCGCCGGCGGCATCGATGTCGAGGCGTTCCTCTCCTCGCCCGTCTCCAGGTGGCTGCAATGACGCAATTCAACGAGTCCATCATCGAGGAGGCCGCCCTCGCCTGGCTCGAGGGGCTGGGCTGGGCCACGCTGCCCGGTTCCATGATCGCACCGGACGCGCCGGGAGCCGAGCGGCGGGACTTCGGCGACATCGTCCTCGAACAGCGACTCCGCTCGGCCCTCGTCCGGCTGAACCCCGGCCTCCCGCAGGAAGCGCTGGACGATGCCTTCCGTAAGGTGACCCGCCCCGAGGGCGCGGACCTCATCCAGCGCAACCGCGCGGTCCACCGGATGCTGGTGAACGGCGTGACGGTGGAGTACCGGGCTGCGGACGGCGCGATCCGGGGCGCGCAGGTCCGCGTCGTCGACTTCGACGACCCGGCGGCCAACGACTGGCTCGCGGTGAACCAGTTCGCCGTGGTCGAGAACCGGCGCACGCGACGTCCCGACATCGTCCTCTTCGTGAACGGGCTCCCGCTCGCCGTCCTCGAGCTGAAGAACGCGGCGGACGAGGAGGCGACGATCTGGACCGCGTACCAGCAGCTCCAGACGTACCAGGCGGAGATCCCGTCGCTCTTCGCGTCGAACGCGGTCCTCGTCGTCTCGGACGGCGTCGAGGCCCGCATCGGCGTCCTCGGGGCCGGGAGGGAGTGGTTCAAGCCGTGGCGCACGGTCGATGGGACGGAACTAGCCGGGGAGACCGAGCCGCAGCTCCGGGTCCTCATCCAGGGCGTCTTCGAGCACCGCCGCTTCCTGGACCTCGTGCGGGACTTCATCGTCTTCGAGGACGACGATGGCCGGATCACGAAGAAGATGGCCGGCTACCACCAGTTCCACGCCGTGCAGGTGGCGGTGCGGGAGACGCTCCGCGCGGCGGAGCTCGGGGCCGGGCACGGCGCGCATCCGGAACTCGAGTTCGTGCGTCCGCGCCCGGAGGAGCGCTACCGGACCTGCGTCCCCTTCGTCCCCCTCCAGGCCGCCGCCGGGTACTTCGGCGATCCGCGAAGCCTCCCGGACGAGGACGAGCTCGAGTGGGTCGCGGTCCGGACGCACCGCAAGCTGCGCCCCGGCATGTTCGTCGCCCGCGTGGAAGGCCGCTCGATGGAGCCGGCGATCCCGGACGGCGCGCTCTGCCTCTTCTCCGCGCCGGTCGAAGGAACCCGCCACGGGAAGACGGTGCTCGTCGAGCTCCGCGACGCGGTGGATCCCGAGACCGGCGAGCGCTACACGGTCAAGCGCTACGAGAGCGAGAAGGTCCCGGCGGGGGTCGATTCGTGGCGCCACGCGTCGGTCACGCTCAAACCGGTGAACCCGGAGTTCCCGCCGATGCGGCTCGAGCCGGAGGAGGCCGACCGGCTCCGCGTCGTCGCCGAGCTCGTGGAGGTACTGGAGGCGCCGGCGCCCGAAGACCGGCGACGCGGAGACCGCCGCATCGGCGTCGTCTGGCACACGCAAGGTTCCGGGAAGAGCCTCACCATGGCGTTCTACGCCGGGCGGATCATCCGCGAGCCGGCGATGCAGAACCCCACCATCGTCGTCCTCACGGACCGGAACGACCTGGACGAGCAGCTCTTCGGGACTTTCGCCCGCTGCGCCGAACTCCTCCGGCAGCCGCCGAAGCAGGCGGAATCCCGGGCACACCTCCGCGAGCTGCTGTCGGTGGAATCGGGCGGCGTCGTCTTCACCACGATCCAGAAGTTCTTCCCGGAAGCGAAGGGCGACCGGCACCCGGTGCTCTCCCGGCGCCGCAACATCGTGGTCATCGCCGACGAGGCGCACCGCAGCCAGTACGACTTCATCGACGGCTTCGCGCGCCACATGCGCGACGCGCTCCCCAACGCGTCGTTCATCGGCTTCACCGGCACGCCCATCGAGAAGGAGGACGCCAACACCCGCGCCGTCTTCGGCGACTACATCAGCATCTACGACATCCAGCAGGCGGTGGAGGACGGCGCCACCGTCCCGATCTACTACGAGAGCCGGCTCGCCAGGCTCGCCCTCGACGAGGCGGAGCGGCCCCGCATCGACCCGGACTTCGAGGAGGTCACCGAGGGCGAGGAGGCCGAGCGGAAGGAGAAGCTCAAGAGCAAGTGGGCGCAGCTCGAGGCGATCGTCGGCGCGCCCCGTCGCCTCCAGCTCGTCGCGGCGGACATCGTGGAGCACTTCGAGCGGCGGCTCGAGGCGCTGGACGGGAAGGGGATGGTCGTCTGCATGAGCCGCCGGATCGCCGTCGAGCTGTACAACGAGATCGTGAAGCTGCGCCCCGAGTGGCACTCCGACTCCGACGAGGAGGGCGTCGTCAAGGTCGTCATGACCGGGTCGGCCTCGGACCCGCCCGAGTGGCAGCCGCACATCCGCAACAAGGCCCGGCGCGAGGCCCTGGCCCGGCGCTTCCGCGACCCGAGCGATCCTTTCCGGCTCGTGATCGTGCGCGACATGTGGCTCACCGGGTTCGACGCGCCGCCGCTCCACACCATGTATCTCGACAAGCCGATGCGCGGCCACGGGCTCATGCAGGCCATCGCCCGGGTGAACCGCGTCTTCCGGGACAAGCCCGGCGGGCTCGTGGTGGACTACTTGGGGATCGCGCGGGAGCTGAAGGAGGCGCTCGAGACGTACACCGCGAGCGGCGGGCGCGGAAGCACGTCGCTCGACCAGGAGGAAGCCGTCGCGGTCATGCTCGAGAAGTACGAGGTCTGCTGCGACCTCTTCCACGGCTTCGACTGGTCGAAGTGGACGACGGGGACGGCGGAGGAACGCCTCGGCCTCCTCCCGGCGGCCCAGGAGCACATCCTCGCGCAGGAGAACGGGAAGGACCGGTTCATCCAGGCGGTGCGCGAGCTGTCGAAGGCCTTCGCCCTCGCCGTGCCCCACGAGGAGGCGATCCGGATCCGTGACGATGTCGGGTTCTTCCAGGCCGTGCAGTCCGTGCTTGCCAAGCGGACGCTCGTGGACCCGCCGCCCGAACAGGATCTTGACCACGCCATCCGGCAGATCCTCGCCCGCGCCATCGCGCCCGATGGCGTGATCGACGTCTTCGCCGCCGCGGGCCTGAAGAAACCGGACATCTCGATCCTCTCGGAGGAGTTCCTGGCCGAGGTCCGGGGGATGCCGCAGAAGAACCTCGCCGTGGAGCTGCTGAGGAAGCTCCTGCAAGGCGAGATCCGCACGCGCAGCCGGAAGAACCTGGTCCAGTCTCGCTCCTTCGCGGAGATGCTCGAGCAGTCGCTCCGCCGCTACCAGAACCGGGCGATCGAGGCCGCGCAGGTCATCGAGGAGCTCATCGCCCTCGCGAGGGAGATGCGGGAGGCGAACGCCCGGGGCGAGCAGCTCGGACTCACCGAGGAGGAGCTCGCCTTCTACGACGCCCTCGAGACGAACGACAGCGCGGTGAAGGTCCTCGGCGACGAGGCGCTCCGTCAGATCGCCCGAGAGCTGGTGGAAACGGTCCGCAACAACGTTACGATTGACTGGACACTGCGCGAGGACGTGCGGGCACGGCTCCGCGTGATGGTCCGGCGGGTCTTGCGCAAACACGGGTATCCGCCGGACAAGCAGGAGAAGGCAACGCAGACGGTACTCGAGCAGGCCGAGTTGCTGTCAGCGGACTTGGCTGCGTGAGTGCCATCCTCGAAGCCAGTTGGGCAGAACCGCATACGGGACCACCGGGGCGCCCACATTGTCGAACCGCGCCCCCGGCGGCTGGGATGACTCCCCGCTCAGAACTCGTACGCCACCCCGAAGACCAACATCCCTCGGTACCCGAAGCCCAACTCCATGAACCCGCTCAGGTTCCGCCCACCACCCCGGATACCGAGGGCGGTGACCTGGAAGGCGGGCCGGATGGCCGAGTTCGTATTCTTCTCCCCACCCACCATCTCCGCCTCGTCGTGGTCGTGCGCCCCCCCGACGGCAAGACTCGAGAAGAGCCCGACCCTCCTCCGGAGGTAGTGCACCGAGCCGCCCGCCATGAGGTAGAAGTACCTGCTGCTCAGCGTCCCCTTCTTGGCGCCGCCCGAGAAGATCTCGCCCTCGGTTCGCTGGAACCCGGCGCCCCCCAAGAGGGCGAAGGGGCCACCCAGGAAGCGTTCGTACTGCACGCTCAAACCCAGGTTCCCCGACCGGTTCTCGATCGTGTGGCTCCCGAGCGTGAAGGCGGTGAGCACGGCGGAGTTCAGGGCATCTACGATATCCGGCGCGGTGAGGAGCCCCACCCCGACGGAGAGGCGTCCATCCCTCGACTCCTGGCCGGATGCCGGGGAAGCCGCCGCGGCCACCAGGGTCGAGAGCACGAGGAGGAGACGGATCTGTTTCATCGGAAAAACTCCCAATATGCGCCCGAGTCCGGGCCGTGATCGATTGTCATCCTGGGGAGAGACGAGAGGGGCCTCGAAGGACGGTACCGAAAATATATCACGCGAGCCCTGCATCGCCAACGAGGAGCTGCCAAGCGACGCCCACCGGCCACCGTCGCCTGCGCGATTACGCTCCGGGCGAGACCCCGCGCCTACGCTATGGACACGAAACAGACGGATTCGGTACTACTCGTTCCGCGGCAGCACCGTGAGGACGCGGCGGATGAAGATGCTCAGCTCTTCCATGAACCCGCGCAGGAACTCCTCGGTCGACTTCTCCGTCACCTCGCCGTCATCGGTTATCAGCCCGGGGGTGAAGTAGATGTATGCCTCCGGCGCGTTCATCTGGGGCGAGTTGCAGAAGCTCAGGATGCTGCGCAGGTGCTGCTGGCCGACCGCCGTGCCGATCTGGCCGATCGAGGCGCCGATGACCGCCGAGGGCTTGTGGGTGAACGCGTTCTGGCCGTAAGGGCGACTCGCCCAGTCGATCGCGTTCTTCAGCGCACCGGGGATCGAGCGGTTGTACTCGGGGGTGATGAAGAGCACGCCGTCGACCGCGGCGATCGCTTCCTTGAAGGCCCGCGCCACCGGCGGATAGTCCGCGTCGTAGTCCCAACTGTAGAGAGGGAGCTCCGCATACGATATCTCCCGCAGCTCCAGGTCGGCGGGGGCGAGTCGGATGAGCGCCCGGGAGAGCTTGCGGTTGATCGATTCCTTGGCGAGACTTCCGACGAAGTAGCCGACGCTGTAGGTATGCATGGCGATCGTCTTCCGTGGCTGATTGGCTGCGAACCATACCTCGGGTACCGATACCGGGGCGAGGTAGGAGTCATGGCGCGCACCGCAATCGGCATGCCGAAAGATCGAATTCCCTGACACGGGGCTCTGGTTCGTCGTGGATCTGACTGTATCTGGTCAAGCGCTCCTCGTCTTCGCGATCCTCGCGGTGACGATCGCTCTCTTCGTGAGCGACCGGCTGCGCCTCGACCTGGTCGCGCTCCTCGCGCTCCTCGCCCTCCTCGTCACGGGGATCCTGACCCCGGCCGAGGG
>DATMSC010000007.1:0-6566 GCA_035565595.1 Longimicrobiales bacterium
CACGGAATCACCGCGTCCATTTCCGAGAGAAACTTCTCGCGCCGGGTCAGTCGGCCTTTCGTGCTCCACGCAAGGTCCGCAAACGTCCGCTGCTCAGCCATTCACTCAGCCCCATGGTCAAGTTGTCGCGACCTTTACAAAATACTCAGCCGACAACTTCAACGCCATCCCGGATGGCAGGTTTTGCAGAGCTTCCTTTATCGAAATCCAACCGATCATTCCGCCCACCGTGTAGCGCTTCGATACCTGTTCACCAACCGGCAGCATTGCCGGCGGGAAAGAGAACCCGCCGCACCGCTTCCGTTACCGCCGCCTGGGAATAGCCCCGGCGGAGCAATGAATGCGCGTGACCGATGAGGTGGCGACGGAGCTGGTCGTCCGTCAAGACTTCGATGCACGATCGGGCAAACGATTCGGCGTCGTCGGCGATGAGCAGATGTTCGCCGTGAACCGTCCCCAACCCGGCGGCGCCGATCGAGGTGGAGACCGTCGGCACGCCACGGGCGAACGCCTCCAGGATCTTGACCCGCGTGCCACTTCCGTATCGCACCGGACTCACCGCCACGCCGGCGCGCGTGTACTCCGCCGCCAAGTCATCCACCTCGCCGGTCACCTCGACGCCGTCACCGGCCAGACGCCGGACTCTGCGTGAATCGCGGCCAACGAGACGAACGACCGCGTCCGGACGCGATGCGCGGATGAATGGGAATATCTCGCGCACGAAGAATTCCGCGGCATCCGCGTTCGGGCCGTACTCGAACTGACCGACCAGCAGCAGCCGAGGCGATGGGCGCGACTCAGCGATTGCCGGCACATCGGGAAACCCGTTGGGGACGACGTGGCAACGTCCGACGGGGAGTGCCGCGCGGTCGCCAACGTTGGCCACCGTCACTGCGTCGACCTCTTCGGCGATGCGCCGCTGGTAGTGGCGCCACGCCCCGACGTTCCGTCGTTCCGCCACGCGCTGGTGGAATGGCCGCCGATTCCCGGGGAGTGCACTTGCCTGCAGCAGCTTCGTGTCCTCGAGATCATCGAGGTCCACGATCACCCGCCGCCCGCTGACTCCCGAGGCAAGCTCGTAGGCGATCGGCCGGAAGTACCAGACGACATCGTAGTCACCCCACCCGGCCTCCGGCGCACGACGCTCCCACTCCATGAGCTGCAGCGGCACGTCCGGCCTGATCAGCCAGCGGAACCGGGCGAGCGCGCCGGGACGAACCCGGCGGACTGGAAACTCACGTACCGCCCGAACCGGCGAGTCCGCCGGAACCGCGGCGCCCCACCCGTCGACCTCGCCAACGTACAGCAGGTCCACCTCGCCGACCGCCGCGAGCGCCTCCAGGATCATGAGCCGCCGGATGGCGGACCCCGATCGAACAGGCCAGATGCGCGAATGGCTGACCGCGAGGATCCGGCTCATGGGCAGAACACCCCAAAGCGGACCGAGCCGACGAGGCGGCCCGCCCGCTGCGACGCATTGACCACCCAGCTCCAGCGGCGACCCGTGAACACCCGGTACGGCGTGGCCGCGAGCACCAGGTACGGACGCAGCATGGTCCATACGCTCCGGCGGAACAGCCCCGTCGCGCGCAACTTGCGATACACCTTGGCGTTGTAGAAGCCGTAGCGGAAGAACTGCCGGGCGGCGGCGGCCAGCGATTCGCGACGCGCGTGGTAGACGACACCTTCGGCGGCCCAGCCGAGCGAGGCGCCCGCGAGTTGCGCGCGGATGCTCAGGTCCGCGTCCTCACCGCACTGCAGCCCGACATCGAAACCATCCAGCGCGCGAAACAACTCAGCGTGGACGCCGAGGTTATTCGAGGCGGAGAATGGAACGCGATCCAGGTAGCGGCGAGGCTCGACCGGCACCACGGACGGCCGATGTCGTTCCGCCTCGGTGAGCCGAGCCGCATCCACGTAGTACGTGGGTCCGGTCGCGATCGGGTGGTGTGCCAGCGCGAGGTGGAGCGCAGCGACCCAGCTAGCGCTCACGCGATCATCGGCGTCGCAGAAGAGGAGGTGTCGGGCGCGGGCGGCCGCCGCGCCGACGTTCCGGGCGTACGCCGGCCCCCGGCGCGCCGATGCGTCCACGACGCGAAGCGCCAGCCGGCCATCGAACGTGTCGGCGACGGCCCGGGTCTCGTCGGTGGAGCCGTTGTCCGCGACAATGACTTCGAATGGCGGCGCCGAACTCTGTGAAGCCAGCGCCTCGAGCTGCGTCGCGATCGTGGCGGCTCCGTTCCGGACCGGAATCACCACGGAAACCGCGAGCCCCCCGGAGTCCATGTCCGGGCGACTCCCGACCGTGCCAGAACCGGCACGCGCGCGATCGCTCACGACGTCCAGGCGCTCGCTCGCCCCCGGATCCTGTTGGCCCAGTAGCTCCACCGCGCGGAAGTCCGATGGTGCGCTCCGGGACCGGCAATCAGCCCCAGCCCGAACATGGCCCACGCGCGACCGTTGGCCGGGTTCAGCCGCAACGCCTGCCACAGCTTCCGCCGCCAACCCCGCCGGTCGCCGATCGCGCCATACTTGCGCGCCAGCCGATACTCCCAGCGGCTGCGCAGCCGCCGGTCCTGCTGGTATTCCGGGTACTTTCCGAGAATGCGTTCGAGCGCGCGGATCCGGCCCGTCTCGCTGCGGCTGAGCGATCCGGGCGTGACGTGGCCGATGAAGAGCGGCTCTGGCACCGTGACATACCGAAATCGTCGGGAGAGCCTGATGTTCATGTCCATGTCCATGTAGTTCGTGAGATCGGCATCGAAATAGCCAACCTCCTCGAACGCCCGACGGGGAACGAGCAGCGTCTGCATGAGAACCATGTCGGTCTCGAGCAGGAGCCGGTGCACGTCCCCATCGAGATGGATCCTCCGAATGCGCTCGCTCCCGTCCGGCTTGACCCAACGCTCGTAGCAATGGACGACCACGTCGTTGCCATGGGCGTGCATCGCCTCGAGTTGCAGCTCCAGTTTACGCGGCGCCCACTCGTCGTCGTCGTCGTTGAAAGCGACGAACAAGCCGCGGGCCTCTCGCACGCCGGTACTCCGCGATGCCGCGAGACCACGGTTCTCCGGATGCGCAACGTACCGGACGCGGGGGTCACCGATCGATTCGACGATCTGCCGCGTCATGGGCGACGGCTCGTCATCCACGACGATCACTTCCAGGTCGCGTACCGTCTGGGCGAGGATGCTCCGTATCGAGCGCTCCAGCACGTCCTGACGTCGATACGTCGGGATCAGCGCGCTGACCAGCGGCGAAGTTTCAGGCGACGCGGGTGAACGGCTCATAGCCCATGTCCGTCAGCACGTTGCCATCGGCATTGGCGTCTCCTTTGGCGAAGTTGAACCGGTACAGCGAATAACGCGCATCGCCATCTGGCAACAGGGATATGTCCTTTCGCGTCGCCGGGTCGAAGATCCCCCAGATCGGCATGTAAATGCTACGGACACGGTCCGACATCCACGTGGCCAGATACGCGAAGGTGCTGACGGAAATGGCGACGTGCGTGGAGGCGCGAATGATGTTGAAGTCCTCGTGCGGGGCACCCGGTGTAGCGAAGATGGCGTCGGGAAAGTGGCGCCGCAGCGACCGGCAGTAGTAGCCATCGTCGAGCTGCCCCATGAACACCAGCCTGCGCCCGGTAGTCTCAGCGAGGTGGCGGTACCAGGAGATCGGGAGCGGCGAGTAGTTGTGATGGCGCCCCTGCGCAATGTCGCCCAGTCGGACGTGTGCCACGAGATATTCGTCTCCATAGCCTCGGGCAATGTCCGCACCCTCGAGGATCTGATCGATCTCCCGCCGGATCCCCCGGTAGTAGGATATCCGCATCGTCGACGACACTTCGAACGTGATGACGCTGCGGCGAGGCCGAGTGGAACCCGAGCCAGAGACTTCCGCAGGGTCGCGAATGCGCCAATTCCGGACACCCGCCAACTTCCATCCTGCCCGGTAGAACGCCTGCTCGAGGGTGGTTTTCCCGCGAACGCCGAACGGCGCCAGACCCGACCCGCGGATGTGCAGCGGGAAACCGGTCTCCCGGTGCAAGAGCAGGCCGAACATGTATGTGAATATGCCGTTGCCAATGTTCGGCCCGAGAGGCACGTAAATGCGGTGCATCCGGTCAGTGTGCGGCGGCCACGGCGTGGTTGGCCAGGTACCACTGATACGTCTGCTCGATACCATCCCGAAGCGGGATCCGCGCGCGCCACCCCAGCCCGGCGAGCTTCGACACATCGAGCAGCTTCCGGGGCGTCCCATCCGGCATGGAGGTGTCGAATTCGATGTCGCCCTCGTACCCGACGACCTCGCGCACCACCTCCGCCAGTTCGCGAATGGTTACGTCCTCGCCGGTGCCGACGTTTATGGTCCCCTCGCCCGAGTAGTGGCGCATGAGGTGCAGGCACGCATCCGCGAGATCGTCGACGTGCAGGAACTCCCGGCGCGGCGTTCCGGTCCCCCAGAGCGTAACCGATGGCGCGCCGGTGAGTCTGGCCTCGTGGAACTTGCGGATGAGCGCGGGGAGCACGTGGCTGGTCTCGAGGTCGAAATTGTCCCCCGGCCCGTAGAGATTGGTGGGCATGGCCGAAATGAAGTCTGCTCCGTACTGCCGGCGGTAGGCTTCGCAGAGCTTGATTCCGGCGATCTTCGCGATGGCGTAGGGTTCGTTCGTGGGCTCGAGAGCACCCGTGAGGAGGTACTCCTCCCGGATCGGCTGTGGAGCGAATTTCGGGTAAATGCACGAACTGCCGAGGAATAACAGTTTGCGCACACCGGCCGCGTATGCGGCGTCGATCACATTCAGCTCGATGGCCAGGTTGTCACGGAGGAATTCGACCGGGTATCGGGAGTTGGCGAGAATACCTCCGACCTTCGCGGCCGCGACAATGACGTAATCAGGCCGTTCCGCCTCGAAGAAGGCACGTACGGCGCCAGGGTCGCGAAGATCCAGTTCGTCGCGTGTCCTCAGGACCAGATCTTCGAACCCTTCCGCCCGAAGCCGCCGGACGATGGCCGATCCGACCAGTCCGCGGTGCCCGGCCACGTAGACGCGATCGTGGATATTCATGTCATCGCCATCCCGCGCGCCGGCACGATGTGGCCGGCATCGCGCAGCACCCGTTCCTGGCGCGCCTGCTCGATATCGTGATCGACCATCATTTCGACGAGCTCGTGGAAGGTCACCCGCGGCTGCCACCCCAGCCGCTGACGAGCCCGGCTCGAATCGCCCTCGAGGTGGTCGACCTCGGTGGGGCGGAGATAACGGGGGTCAATGGCTACGAATTCCCGCCAATCCAGCCCCGCGTGCGCGAACGCGCGTTCGACGAACTCCCGGACCGAATGCGACTCGCCGGTCGCTACCACGTAATCGCCAGGCTCGTCCTGCTGGAGCATGAGCCACATGGCTTCGACGTAGTCGCCAGCGAAGCCCCAGTCGCGCCTGGCATCCAGGTTCCCCAGGTACAGCTTCGACTGCAGTCCCTCTTTGATGCGGCCGACGGCCCGCGTGATCTTTCGCGTTACGAAGGTCTCGCCGCGGCGAGGCGATTCGTGGTTGAACAGGATACCATTGCAGATGAAGAGGTCGTACGCCTCCCGGAAGTTCACGGCCATCCAGTGGGCGCCGACCTTCGCCGCAGCATAGGGACTGCGGGGATAGAACGGCGTCGTCTCCGACTGCCGCGGCGGCGCCGCCCCGAACATCTCCGATGAACCGGCGTTGTAGAGGCGGACGTCGCGGCGCGTCCGCTTGGCGTAGTCCCGGACGGATTCCAATAGCCGGACCGTGCCCAGGACGACCACGTCCGCGGTGTGCTCGGGCTCGGCGAACGATACCTTCACATGTGACTGGGCGGCGAGGTGGTAGACCTCATCGGGTTCCACGGCCTCGAGCACGCTCCTGAGGACCGTGCCGTCCCCCAGATCGCCGTAGTGCAGGAACAGGCGGGCGTCGGGGTCGTGAGGGTCGAGATACAGGTGGTCGATCCGGTCGGTGTTGAACGACGACGCCCGGCGAATCACGCCGTGCACCTCGTATCCCTTGCCGAGCAGCAGCTCGGCCAGATAGGAACCATCCTGGCCGGTGATGCCCGTAATCAGTGCTCTCTTCATCGCATCTCGCTCAAGTGCCCGTTGCACCGCTGGCGCCCGGGGCAGGTTCGTTCTCGTAAAGGTACCGGAATTTGGCGCCGGTGCGCGTCTCCCGCACCTCGATGCCGGCCACGTGATAGATCTCGGCGCCGTAGATCAGACAGGCCAGCTGCGCGAAACTGCTGAAATAGGTGCCGATGAGCTTCCGGCAACGCGCCAGGAGATAGAACTCGATGGCCGCGTAGGACATGGGCGTGGTGCGGAAGGCCGGTCCGCTCCGGAAGCGTCCGATCCACCAGGACAGCGTGCCCTGGTACGTCTTCGGATACGTTATGATGTGGTTCCCGAAGCGTCTTCGGAAGCGCCGCTCCACACCCTGGTTGTCGGTGGCGAGGAAGATCTGGACGTCCGATGAGGCATCGATTTCCCGGGACACGTAGGCCTCGAAACCCTCGAGGCGCGACGCGTTCTCATGC
>DATMSC010000008.1:0-2721 GCA_035565595.1 Longimicrobiales bacterium
GGCGGCCATACCGGCATGGGCCGTGGTGGCCGCACTGCTCGTTGCGGCAGTCGCCGGCATCGCCTTCGGCATGTATCCGGCCTGGCGCGCCGCGAGAATGGACCCCGTCGTCGCACTGCGACACGAATGATGCTGCACGACGCGGCACCCTGAACAGCGAACGAGGAAGGTGAAGTGATCGATCTCCTCGCCATCATGGCGCATCCCGACGATGCGGAGCTCCTTTGCGGCGGCACGTTGATCCGCGCTGCCGACCAGGGATACCGTACGGGCATCCTGGACCTCACGGTCGGGGAAGCCGGCACGCTCGGATCGGCGGATATCCGAACGCTCGAGGCCCAGCGCTCTGCGGAGATCCTCGGCCTCACGGTCCGCCGGAACGCCGGACTCCCCGATGCCGCGCTGGAGAACACGCCGGCGGCGCGCGCCACGGTCGCGGCGATCCTGCGCGAGCTCCGCCCCCGCGTGGTGATCCTGCACGGCGACAGTGCGCGGCATCCGGACCACCGCGCCGCACGAGAGCTCGGGCGGGATGCCTGCTTCGTCGCCGGCCTCTCGCGCGCTCCCATCCCCGGCGAAGCGTTTCGGCCCCACAAGATCCTGTACGCGCTTTCGTTCGTGGAACCGAGCGCCCATAGCAAGCCCACCTTCGTGGTGGACATCACGGACCAGATGGACCGCAAGCTACAGGCGATCGGCGCCTTCGAATCGCAGTTCAGCGGAAAGACGTGGGCGGGTGACGTTTTCGGGAGTGAGCAGCGCTCTCTCGCAGACCAGATCCGTGTCCACTGCGCGCACTACGGGTCGCTCATCCGGCGGCCGTACGGCGAGCCGTTCTACACGCGGGAGACGATGGCGGTCGAGGACGTGGTTGCGCTGGATGTGAGGAGTATGTGAGCTCAGCTGACGCGCGGCGCCCGTCGACCGCGGCGTGGCCCGGCCCGGGCGGCCCGTTCAAGCGACGCAGGTGACTTCCAGTACCAGCCGGCGCCAGCTTGGCACTTCCCTTCCCGAGACCTTGAGCGCCCGCGCCGTGACCCTGCCCCCCTTCAGCATCCACGGCGCGAGCCACGTCTCGATCTCAGGCGGAAGATGACCCACGAGGTCGCCGCCGGGCAGATGAACCCACACGCCCGGCTCATCATCGACGGGCGGACCCGGAATGAGGTAGAGCTCGTCGCCTTCGACGATCCGCTCCAGATGCCGGGTCCTGTCCCCGAAGACGCTGCCATGCACGGTTACCCTGAAGCACACCGGCTGGTGTGCGGGGAACGGCGGAGGCCTTCGCTGGAGCATGATCGGAATGTAGGTTTTCCGGGCGCCAATGCCAAGCCACTCGTACGCACGACATCCATCGTCGGGAGAGGAGGCGTGGAACGTGCCCGGGCTGCCGCCTCGGTTCCGCGCCCCGCCGTGACCAACCGCGGGTTCAGGGGTAGGAGGACGGGGCCACGTTACCCGGGGAGCACCAGTGGAACGAATCTATCTCGATCACGCCGCCACGACGCCGGTACGACCGGAGGTCGTCGAGGCCATGACCCGATACATGAAGGGCGACTACGGCAACGCGTCCAGCAGCCACGCCTGGGGGCGCGCCGCGCGGGTCGCACTCGAGGAGGCACGCGAACGCGTTGCGGCCGTGCTCGGTGCGAAGCGTAGCGAAATCCTCTTCACCACTGGCGGTACCGAATCGAACAACCTGGCGGTAATGGGGTGGTTTCGACGAGCCCGCATCGACATGCCGGGCACCATCCCAACGGTGTGCTGCTCCGCCATTGAGCACAAGTCGGTGATCGGGCCGGTCGAGGCAGCCGGCCGCGAAGGCGCGCACGTTGCCTTCCTTCCCGTGGACACCACGGGCGTGGTCGACGTGGAATCGCTCGACCGGGTCCCGGCGGCCGGTCCGGCGCTCGTCTCCGTCCACTGGGGCAACAACGAAATCGGGACGCTCCAGCCAGTGGCCGATCTCGCCGAGCGCGTCCAGGCGCGCGGCGGCACCTTCCACACTGATGCCGTTCAGGCGTTCGGCCACGTCGAGGTACGAGTCGACCGCGTCCCGTGTGACATGCTCACCATGAGCGGGCACAAGTTCGGCGGCCCCATCGGGGTGGGGATTCTCTTCGTTCGGTCGGGAGTGAAGATCGAGCCGCTCCTCCACGGTGGCGGACAGGAGAGCGGCCTCCGCCCGGGCACATCCAATGTCGCCGGTGCCGTGGGGTTTGCCACGGCCGTGGATCTCGCCGCCAGGGAGCGTGAGACTGTGGCCGCTCGCCTCGAAGCGCTGCGGGGAGAGCTCGAGGCCATGGTTTCGAGTCGGGTCCCGGACGTGACGATACCCGGCAGTGCCGCGGCACGCCTTCCGCACGTAACCAATTTCATCATCCCGGGCGCCGACCGCGAGATGCTGCTCATGGCGCTGGACTTCGAAGGCGTTGCGGCATCCGGAGGTTCTGCGTGCCAGAGCGGTGCGGTGGAGCCGAGTCACGTCATCGCGGCGCTCGGGTACGACCTCGCCGGTGCCGCCACACTGCGTCTGTCCCTCGGCCGCACGACCACGGCCGAAGAGGTCCACGCGGCCGCCGAGCGGATCTGTCGCGTGATCGAAAACATTCGCGCCGCGGCCCACTGACTTCCGGACATGGTTGGCAACAACGACATGACCCGAAAGCCCACTGTCCTCGTGGCAATGTCCGGCGGCGTGGATTCGTCGGTTGCCGCAGC
>DATMSC010000009.1:0-8116 GCA_035565595.1 Longimicrobiales bacterium
TGCCGGCCGCGATGCACCGATCCGGCCCGGCGGTTCCTCGTGCTTGACGGTTACTGATATGCGATCCATAATCACGCCGACTGGAACATCGAGGTATGGTGCCATGGGCGGCCCCACAGTTCTCCGCAGCAATCACCGGCACGCACCTCCCGAGGTTTCGTGGAGAATCATGAGAATCAACGCATGGATTGCGGCGGCATTGTGTGTATCGGCCGTGGGGTGCATCGATCGCACCTTTGCGCCGGACGAGTTTGCGCATCATGAACGCCTGTCCGGCACGTCCAGCGCAACAACGCTGGTCGAGCTGCGGTGCCGCGTCGACTCCGTGGAGGGCACGTTCACATGCGGCGCGCCCGTTCCACCCGGTGTGGCTGCCGCTTCCGGTGGCGCGACGATCGGGGGTCAGCACCGCTTCGCGCGCCTGGTTTCGACGAACGTCGTTACGGATCCCACGGTGTCGGTCACGGCCGATGTCACGGTCCAGAACCTGACGCTCCAGCCGTGGGGAACGAATGGCAGCGAGCTCGCCGGCGGCGGCGTGCGCGTATTCTTCCACTCCCCACCCACGAACGGGGTGGAAGTCGTGAATCCCACCGGAAGGGGGCTCTTCACGGGACCGAGCCAGCCTTACTTCCAGTACGCGGGTACCGACCTCGGGGACGGCATCCTGAGTCCCGCCGAGATCTCCAGCCCGAAGCAGTGGCAGTTCGCCCTCAACGGAGAGACGACTTTCGAATTCACCGTGTTCATCTACGCCACGGTGCCGGAAGCCGACAGCCTCGCCGTTACTTTCACAACGGTGGAAGCGGGGATTCAGCACACCTGCGGCATCACGACCGACAACCGCGCGTATTGCTGGGGCCTCAACGGCGCCGAACGGCGCCTCGGCCTGGGCGACACTGATGGCGACAACCGCAATCTGCCGGCGCCGGTCGTCGGCGGGCATTCGTTCAAGCAGATCGCGGTGGGATCACAGCACACGTGCGCGCTGGATATGGCAGGCGCGGCCTGGTGCTGGGGGAGCCAGGTCGACGGGCGCCTGGGTAACGGAGAGACCAGCGGCGCGTCCGGCGTCCCGGTAGCGGTGTCCGACAACCACGTATTCCAGTCGATCTACGCCGGAAACGCCCACACGTGCGGCATCGATACCGACGGCGACACGTGGTGCTGGGGGGTCGGAGACGCCGGCAGGCTCGGCAACGGCTCCTCGGACGACCAGGACAAGCCGGTGGCCGTGCTCGGGGGCCACAAATTCGATTTTCTCTTCCTCGGAGACACCTTCTCCTGCGGGGTCGAGGCCGGGAAGGCCTGGTGCTGGGGTCTCGGGTCCCAAGGTGCCATGGGAAACGGGACGATTGTGACTACAAATGCGACGCCCGTAGATGTGACGATGCCTCTCGATGGAGGTGGCGACGAGGTCAAGTTCCTGGCGGGTTCCGCGGGTGGATCGGGCGCGGGGGCTGCCGTGGCCGGCCATGCGTGCGCCATCGCCGACGACGGCAACACCTACTGCTGGGGGAACAACTCCGCCGGTCAGATCGGAATCGGGAGTGCCGGTGGCACCGAGGCGTTGCCCAGGAAGGTCGATACCACACTCCAGTTCGATGCGATCGCCGCCGGCGTCGCAGCCACGTGCGGCATCGCTTCCGGCGCTATCTACTGCTGGGGACTGGACACCGAAGGGCAGCTCGGCAACGGCGCCGCCGGCGGCACCACGACACCTGGTGCTGTGGTCACCGACTTCATAGCCGCGTTCGAGGACGTTCCCGAGTTCACGCACATCTCCGCTCTGGGCCGGCACTTCTGCGCCATGGGCGGTGGCGAGGCGTATTGCTGGGGACAGGGCGTACAGGGGCAGATCGGGAACGGTCTCGACGGCAGCCGCAACCAGCCGGTCTGGGTTTCCGCCGCTAACTGACCGCCGCCGGGGGCGCGACGACTGCCCCGACCGCCGAGGGTGCTGGAATCGAACGGGCCGCAACCGCGGCCCGTTCGTGGCGAATGGCAAGGTCTTCTGCTGGGGTCGGAACAACAACGGGCAACCGGGCGACGATAGTACTGACGATAGCACGACTCCCGTCTCGCTGGGCCTCGAATTCGTCCATCGCTTTGTTGACGGCGGCCGTGTTTTTCCACCAGACCCCGCTCTTCCCTACCCGGTCACACCATCGCGCGGCAACAGTATTTCGAAACCGTTCGCGGCAGTCGTGCAGGACCGGATGTGGCATCCGGTCCGCTCAGGTCACGGCCTCATCGAGCTCGTGTCTGGAAACGGCCACCGGGCGTAGACCGCCGTACCGGCGAGACACACGGTCGGGCGTAGATGATCGGCGGCGAGAGCACGGTCTCCGAGCCAGGGCCGGCCCCGGCCCGAACGCCGGGACGCATGGTGTGGGCGCGGGCGACGCTCCTATCAGAACACGCCGGCGGGGTTCTGCGGATCGCCGTCGAGAGGCACGTCGAAGACGCGCTGCGGGTCCGCAGGATCCAACCAGCGCAGACGGGTCGTGTTACCGAACCACGAGGTGAAAACGATGCGGCCGTCCGGCAGCCACGCCGGCTGCCCGTCCGTGCCGGCCCGGTTCGTCAGACGCTCGACCTCGCGCGTGTCCACGTGCACACGATAGAGATTCGTCGGGCCATCCTGGTTGGAAGCGAACGCGATCCACTTGCCGTCCGGGCTCCAGGCCGGTTCGACGAACGAACTGAAAGCGTCGGTCAACAGGGGCGTGATCGTGCCGGCGGCCACGTTCAGGATGTACAGGTTGGCCGAGCCATCGTGGGTGGACATGTAGACGAGGCGTTCATTGTCCGGTGCCCAGCTTGGCGAAGTTTCCGTCGAGCCCGCAAAACCCACGGCGGGCGTTGCCCGCCCGGCGCCGCTGCCGTTGGCGCCGGAGACCCACACCTTCGTAGCTGGGTCGCCGCCAGTGCGAGTAAACGCCAGTCGCTGCCCGTTCGGCGAGAGCGCCGGCTCCTGCTCCGCGTCCCCGGTGACCGTCATGCGAGTTGCCGAACCACCCGCCAGCGGTATCGAGTACAGGTCCGCGATGGTGACGGCGACCGCGTCACCGGCCACCTGAACGGGTCGGTAGCCAGTGAACACGACCGTGCCACCCACCGCCGTGGGCGAGAGATCGTCCAGAACATGGTTGGTGAGCCGCGCGAGATCCTGCCCGTCCAGCGACGCACGGTAGATGTCGCGGTTGCCGTTCTTGCGCATGTCGAAAACCAGCACCGGCGGCGCGCTCACCTGCACCGTCAGCTGACCCGCCGCGTCCGGCGTCGTGGCCCGGATCTGCACTGCGCCCGAGACTTTCAGTAGGGCGCGACCCGGCGCTGGAAACTCCACGGCGTTCGACGGAGAACTTGACCACGTGACCGCGCCGGGTACCGTCCCGCCGTCCAGCGTCGCCGACACATCGATCACCATGCCTCTCTCGAGACGGCCGTTCACCGTGACCGTGAGCTGCTCCTTCGGGTCCGATGGCCCGGATGGCGCATCGCTCGACGAACACGCGAGCGCGACGGCCGGCCACAGCAGTGCAACGATAGCGGTACGCCGGCGAATACTTGCATCGGGATGCCAAATACGGATCATTCGATTCGATCGAGAATGGCGGCGGTTGGCAGTCAAAACCGATCGCAACCATACGTCACGGCGACCGCTCGGGCAAGCTACTTGACTGGCTGTACGCCCGGAAATACCTTGCAATCCCTGCGTGATGACGGGGAACACTTTCCGATGTCGGAGTATCTCGATGGGCCGTGCTGACGCTGCCAGGCCAGGGGCCGAATCGAATTCTGCCCAGGACCACGTCGATTCCGGCTGCACGCGATCCCCCGACGCGAAACGCGCTTGGCATGCCCCGAGGATCGATGCGCTCCCGCCACTGGCGCGGCTGACGCTGGTCACACCCGAAGTCAGTGAAGAGGATTCGTTGGGCGATGGCATCCAGGGCAACATGTCATCGGTATTCCCCGACCCGATCTGACCGGATTTCCAGATGGTGCAGAAAGTATGCGCCGTCGATTGGCGCCCACGATCGGCGTTAGAGGTACCATGCGTGCGCGCCACATCGCAAATCGCATTCGATGTAGCGTGCGCGCAAGGAACCTTGCCGCTCGGGCGCGACGGCAATGTTTTCGCGCACGGTATACACAATCCGGTGCGAGGCCGGTTACCTCAGTTCAGGACAGCCATGCGATACGAGCCCCCGCGCATATCCAGCGGCCATGCGGCACTACCAACCAATGCCGGGTCCGTGCGTGAACCCCGCTCCAGGCTTCGTTGGGAGCCGCCCAGCGTCGATGCGCTCCCGCCACTCGCGCAATTGACGCTGGTCACACCCGAAGTCAGTGAAGAAGATTCATTGGGAGATGGTATTCAGGGCAACATGTCATCGGTTTTCCCGGACCCGATCTGACCGGCCGTCACGCAATTCGTAGACGCCATCGCCCGGTGCCAAACCATCACGATCGAGAGATACTCATGCGCCTGCATTCGCTCGCATTCGTAGCCTGTGGCGTGCTCCTCACCGGTTGCTCCGAACTCCAACTCGGCCCATCCGAGGAACGGACCATGGGGCTGCCCGCGCAGTTCGTCGAAACCGCCGTCGCCGAGGTTCGCTGCGCGGTGAGCATCACTGCCGGCACGATGACGTGCGACCTCCCGGCGCCTGCCGGCGGATCGGACTCGGATGGTGCGGCGGCAACCATCGGCATGGCGACCGTTGGCGGCCAGCACCGCTTCGTACGGCTGGTGTCGACGACGTATGCCAACGACGAAGTGAATAACGTCATCACGTCCGACGTCACCGTGCAGAATCTTACGCTCCAGCCCTGGGCGACCGAGGACGGCGCGACGCCGAAGGGAGCCGTGCGCGTGTTCTTCACGGCGGGGCCGACGGTGACCGCGGGTTCCGGTCAGGTGACCGTCAACGCGGACGGAACGGACGCGATCACGGCGGCGAACCAGGCATACTTCCGGTACGAGGGCACGGACCTCGGCGACGGTATCCTCGAATCGGGCGAGATCTCGGCGGCGAAGACGTGGAGCTTCGGGTACGACGAGGCGGTTGGCGATTTCGAATTCGAGGTGCTCGTGGCCGCGGCGGTCCCGGATGTGAGTGGCCTGGCCGTGGACCTAGTCCAGTTCTCTTCCGGAGGATCGCACGCTTGCGGAGTTGCCGCGAGTGGCGAGGCATACTGTTGGGGCGGCAATATTTTCGGTCAGATTGGCGACGGCACGAAGACCACCCGTTTGCTGCCCACGCTCGTGGGCGAAGGCATCGAATTCAGCAAGATCGCTGCAGGTGACAATCACACCTGTGCGCTCACGCCAGCCGGCGCCGCGTACTGCTGGGGCTACAACGCTTTCGGCCAGGTCGGGGACGGAACCGACAATGCAGGGGTTGGGGGGCCGAGCGCCGCCGATCGCGAAAACCCCACGATCGTGTTGGGCGGGCACGTGTTTACGGACATCTTCGCCGGCGGTGCCGCTTCTTGCGGCCTCAAGGCGAACGGCGAGGCTTGGTGCTGGGGCCTGGGCACTCCCGGAACGCTCGGGAACGGCGCCAGCGTCAGCGCCAACACACCGGTCCAGGTCCAGGGATCAGGCGTAGCGCCTCTCATGTTCGAGAGCTTGTTCCTCGGTCTATCGCACACGTGTGGGATCGTGACGGGCGGCGCGGCGTACTGCTGGGGCAACGGTTCCTCGGGTCAGGTCGGCAACAACGCCACCGGCGCTTTCAACACGCCGCAGCTGGTTCAGGGCGGCCACACCTTTATTGCCGGTGCCGCCGGCGACAATTCCACCTGCGCCATTGACGGTTCCGGGGACGCTTACTGCTGGGGAGCCGGGACTAACGGGAAGTTGGGCAATGGCCTTGATGCCAGTAGCCGACTGGTGCCGGCACCCGTTGCCATGCCGGTCGGCGTGGATTTCGTTTCGATCGCGGTGGACTTCCACAACGCATGCGCCGTCGGCGATAATGGCGCGGTGTACTGCTGGGGCAGCGACGGCGTCGGCGAGCTGGGGAACGGGAGCGCCCTGACGGTGGACCAGTGGACGCCCGTACCCGTCGACCTCGGGTACGTCACCTTTTACGGTGACAATCCCAGTTTCACCGGAATCACGAGCGGCGCCCAGGGACGGACGCTCTGCGCTGTCACGGCTGCGGTCAGAGCCTATTGCTGGGGCAACAATGGCGGGAAGTTGGGTGACGGCCTGACTTTGGGCCGGGACCGGCCCGCCTGGGTGGCGGCGACACAGTAGCGTGCGCGTGCCCCGGGCAGCGCTGCTTTGCCGAATCACGAGGCCCACGCCCGACACACGAAACTCGTGCGAGGCCGGTTACCTCAGTTCCGACCCATGCGATTCGAGCCCCCGCGCATATCCAGCGGCCATGCGGGGGGACGTTTCTATCCGTGGTCGACGCGGGCCGCGCCGCGCCCTTGACAACGGAGCACCCGCGCGGCGATACTTACCGGTCGGACAACGCGCAAGCGGCATTCGTGCATGGAACGAGACGACGATGGAGACACGCCCGGACACGCGGCACCTCGTATCGTTGCTCCTCGGCCTTATCGGGCCCCGGAGGGGGCCTCGCCTCGTGCACTCGCCGGATTGATTCGCGTAATTCCGAATGGAGTGTGACAGGCGGGCCCTTTCCTGATGGAAGGGGCCCGTTCTCTTTCTACCAGATCGTGGAGAGTGCCGGATGGCTCGGATCACCATTTTTGACACGACGCTGAGGGACGGCGAGCAATCGCCGGGCGCGAGCATGACGACGCCGGAGAAGCTCCGGCTCGCGCATCAGCTCGACGCGCTCGGTGTCGACGTGATCGAGGCCGGCTTCCCGATCACCTCACCGGACGACTTCGCCGCGGTCCGCCAGATCGCGAGCGAGGTGCGCCGTCCGGTGATCGCCGCGCTCGCTCGCGCCACGGCGCAGGACATCGACAGGGCGGCCGAAGCGGTCGAGGTCGCGGAGCGCGCCAGGATCCACACCTTCATCGCCACATCGGATGTGCACCTCGCGCGGAAGCTGCGGATCAGTCGCGAGGAGTGCCTGGAACGCACCGCGGAAGCGGTCAGGCGCGCGCGCTCGCACGCGGATGACGTGGAGTTCAGCGCCGAAGACGCGACGCGCACCGACCCGGCATTCCTGGCCGAGGTCGTTCGGGTCGCCGTCGGAGCGGGCGCAACCACGATCAACATTCCGGACACCGTCGGCTACACGTACCCGACGGAGTACCGTGCCCTGATCGAGATGCTGTTCCGGGAAGTACCCGGGCTGGACGATGTGGTGGTCAGCGTACATTGCCACGACGACCTCGGTTTGGCCGTAGCGAATTCGCTGGCCGCGATCGAAGCGGGGGCCCGCCAGGTCGAGTGCACGATCAATGGGATCGGCGAACGGGCCGGCAACGCGGCGCTCGAGGAGATCGCGATGGCGCTGCACGTCCGGAACGACGTGCTCCCGCACGAGACGGGTATCCGCACGCGCGAGATCTACCGGACCAGTCAGCTCCTGTCGCGGATCACGGGGATCCACCCGCAGCCGAACAAGGCGATCGTCGGGAAGAACGCGTTCGCGCACGAGTCGGGGATCCACCAGGACGGCATGATCAAGGACCGCTCGACGTACGAGATCATGACGCCAGACCTGGTCGGCGTGCCGGAATCGAAGCTGGTGCTGGGCAAGCATTCGGGACGGCACGCGCTGGCCAAGCGCTGCCGCGAGCTGGGCTACGAGCTGGACGGCCCGGCGCTGGACCGCGCCTACAAGCTGTTCAAGCTGCTCGCCGACCAGAAGAAGACGATCCTGGATGAGGACCTGCTGGCGATCGTGGATCAGGGCACGATCGGCGAGATCCCGCAGGCCTATCGGCTGCGGGCGCTGGACGTGCTCTGCGGCGCCCGCCAGGCGGAAGCGAAGGTCCGGCTCGCGGACGGCTCCGGCATCGAGCAGGAAGCGACCGCGACGGGTGATGGCCCGCTCGCGGCGGCGTTCAGCGCCGTCGACCTGATCACCGGGCTGATCTGCGAGCTGGAAGACCTCGCGATCCGCGCCGCGACGCCCGGTCGCGATGCCGTTGGCGAGGTGAACAT
>DATMSC010000010.1:0-2261 GCA_035565595.1 Longimicrobiales bacterium
CTCGTCGACTTCGTTGTCGGGGCGGAAACCGGGGAATCCCTGGGACCCGCCAGGGCGCCCGAGCACGTCGGTCTGGACGACGCGCCCGTTCTGCACGACCTCCACGACGCCGTAGTTCCGGTACGACGCCTCCTCACCGGCGAAAATGCCATAGCGATCGGTGCGGTGCTCCACGCCGAACGCGATGTTCAGGCCGCTCGCGACATCGGCGAGGAAACGGGAGAGTCGGGCACCCGTCGTCCTTTGGGAAAACCGGAAACCTCCGGCGTCGAACCGGGTCGGCGAGGCCTCGAGGAGCGAGGCATTGAGCGAGCCATCGACGAAGTAGTGGAACTCGTTGGAGCCGTAGGTCCCGTACAGGTCCACGTCCCACCCCCTATGTTCCGTGCGAACGCCCACGGTCAGTGCGTGGTCGTCGACGTCCGAGAGGATTCGGGGATCGAAGCCATTGGGGTAGATGGCCGGGACGTTGCGCTCCGAGTCGGCCTCGCGGGTCCAGGCGTAGGCGTCGCCATGGCGAAGCTGGTACCCGCCGAAAGCATAGAGTGCGGCGTTCTCGCCGACCGGCATCATCGCATTGGCGAAGAAGGAATAGCTCTCGCTCGCCGCATCGCCGAACTGCCGCCGGAACACGTCGAACCGGTCCGGGTCCGCCGGCCTGGTCGTGCGCCCCTGCCTGTGCCACTCAGCAGTCGCGTTCAGGAACCCTGTCGCGCCGAGCGGCATCCCGTAGTTCGCCGACAGCCTGTAGTCCTCGCCATCGAAGCGGTCGGCGCGCAGAACGTCGAAGGTGGCCGGCGGCCTGGCGTTGTGCGCGCCCACGGAAACGGAGCCGTCGAAGCCGTCCGTCGACGACTTGAGAACGATGTTGATCACGCCGGCAATGGCATCGGAGCCGTACTGGGCGCTTGCGCCGTCCCGGAGGATTTCGATTCGCTCGATCGCGGCCGCGGGGATCGCGTTCAGGTCCGTGCCGGTGTTTCCCCGCCCACGGGTGCCGAAAATGTTGATGAGCGACGAGGTGTGGCGTCGCTTCCCGTTGATCAGCACCAGCGTCTGATCAGGGCCGAGTCCGCGCAGAGAAGCCGGGTCGATGTGGTCCGAACCATCGGCGCCCGACTGGCGGTTTGCGTTGAAGGAAGGAGCGGCGTAGTGGAGGATCTGGTTGAGATCCTGCCGACCGGCCCGCTGCATGAGCGCGGCCGGTTCGAGCACGTCTATCGCATTGGGTGTTTCCACGGCCGAGCGGCCCAGGCGCCGCGTCCCCACGACTTCGATGCCGGCCACCGGAATCCCCCGCTGGAGCACGACATCCAGTCGGGCGGCACCCGCCGGCCGGTGCTCCACCGTGGCGTATCCGAAGAGGGAGAACACGAGAACCGCGTCCTCCGACGAATACGTGATGGCGTAGCTGCCGTCGGCCGAAGTCGTGGCGACGTTCACGGTACCCGGTTGCGTGATGCGAACACCGGCGAGCGGGGTGCCGCCATCGTCGGTGACGGTGCCGGTTACCGAGAGTTGCCGGGCCCCGGCCGGCACGACCGTGGCCACGATCAAAACGATCGCCGCCGCGCATGCGCGCCACCACGGGCCGCGTCGCGAGTCGGATCGAGAGAAATAGGAATGATCGTCACGGCGCCGCAGCATACACGCTCCCTTGTCTGGTTTACCCTGATGTTGCGCGGCAAGGTATCGTCGGCGACTCGCGCGATGGAAGGGGGAAGGCAACGATTATTGGAACGGCGTACGGCGAGGGCTGCGGATAGGGCCAGGGCTAGCGCCTCGTTCGGCACCTAATCCGGGGACAACCAACAACGCCGGCAGGGTCGGCAGGCAGTTCACGGTGAGTCGCGCCCTGGACAACAGCCACCCTCGACGCGGCTGCCGATGCCCATTGGCCTTAGCCCTGGCCTTAGCCATAGCCCTCGCCGTAGGCCGTCCCGAATGACGAACGCCGCCGGGGTCCGGCCAGCGTGGCCGGACCCCGGCGGCGAAGTCACCCGGATAGGGATCAGTCCGCGGATGCGGTCACCGGCGCGAGCTCCGGGATGTGCCGACCGTCGGCGCGTTCGAGAGCCGGGTCGTCCTCCTCGGCCGGCGCCAGCACCTCGAACCGGTCGAGCTTCACGTAGATGACCGGGATGAGGATCAGCGTGAATACCGCCGAGAGGAGCACACCCCCCATGGTGACCACCGCCATGGGAACTCGGAACCCGGCGCCGGGACCGCTGGCGATCGCCTGCGGAACCAGCGCGATCACT
>DATMSC010000011.1:0-10334 GCA_035565595.1 Longimicrobiales bacterium
CGCTCATCGGGCCAGGCGGCGAAGTCTGGCGGCCACGGGAACGTCGGCGCAGGCGACGGCGGCACAGGGTGGCGCGCGAGCTCGAGCGGCGACTGCGCCACCTGACGCTGCCCGGTCGAGCCGCTCACGGCGCACCGGTGCGGGGGTACCACATCTACGACCTGGATTACGGATTGCGGACCGGCGGACCATTCGAGTACAGCGGTCGGGCCGGGTATCCGGAACCATATGGCTTCCGGCCACCGGAGCACCGGTGGCCTCCGCCACCCGACGAGCCCGAATGGTGGCCGCGGGGCACGCGCACCGAGCGGGTCGTGGGCGGGCCCTACGCTCGGGATTATTCCCGTGACGTCGATTACGATCTGGAGTACCGCTGGCGTCGCCGCCGGCGGCCGCTCTACGAAGAGCACCACTGGAGCGCCGCGGAGCCGCCGCGGTTCCGCCGTCGCCGAGCTTCGTACGACTACTGGTGAGCTCGCCCGGGGCCCGGGGCCGAGGGTAGTCCGCCAGTAGCCGCTGGCCCTCCCGGCGATGCCGCCATGTGAAGGAGACGATACTTGGATCCTGAGGCCGGTGATCCAGTGGACGGAGGCGATGCGGCCCGGCGGGCGTCGCCGGTCCGTGTGTTGACTCCGGTCGTCGCTGCGACGGAGCTGGGCCGGGGGCTGCCACGACACCTCCGCCGGACGGGCCTCGTCGAACCCGGGTCTCGGGTCCTTATCGCCCTCTCGGGCGGGCTGGATTCCGTTGTCCTTCTGCACGCGGCCAGGTTCCTGCTCTCCACGCTCGATCTCGACGTACACGCCGCACATTTCGACCACGCCATGCGTGCGGGGAGCGCTGCCGACGCGAGCTGGGTACGCGGCCTTTGCCGGGCCTGGGGTGTGCCGCTGTACACGGAACGGGCGCCAGTACCGCCCCGCTCGGAGGCCGACGCCCGCGCGCTCCGATACGAGTTCCTTGAAACCGCGGCCGAGAGGGCCGGCGCCTGCGCGGTCTGGACGGCGCACCACGCGGATGATCAGGCCGAGACAGTCCTTTTCCGCGCAATTCGGGGCACCGGCATCGCGGGTCTCGCCGGGATCCGCGAGCGCCGCGGCAACCTCGTCCGCCCCCTGCTCCCGTTTTCCCGTGCCCAGCTCGATGCCTACGCCACTGCTGCCGGGATCCGGTACCGCCTCGACCCGACGAACACAACGTCGGACTACGCGCGCAACCGGATCCGGAACGAGGTAATGCCGCTACTCGAATCGATTTCCCCGGGCGCCGGCGCCGCGCTGGCCCGCCTCGCCACCCTCGCGCAACAGGAACAGGGGGCGAGGGAATGGATGCTCGATCGCCTCGTCGCGGAAGCCACCACCGCCCGCACCGAGGACGCCGTCGAGCTTGCCTTGCCCATACTCCGCTCGTATCATCCCGCGATTCGCGCCCAACTCCTGCGCCGACTGCTCCGCCAATTCGGCAGCGTGCCCGGTCGCGCTGGAACGTTGGCAGCGCTGGAGTTTATCAATTCTGGCGCTGGCGGCGGCCAGATTCATGTGGCCGGGGGCGCGCGGCTGGAGCGGCATTTCGATCGGATCAGGATCACGCGTGCCGCCACCATGGAGGGGAAGCCGGCCGATCGCACGCTGCTCGTTCCGGCGGTGGGCGATGGGTCCGGCGAGGTGATCCTGGGCGGGCGCCGGTTCGTCGTGCAATGGACGTCAGCATCTCGCGAACTGACCGGCGCCTCGGAAACTTTCGACGCGTCCGCGCTCCCGTTCCCTCTGCGCCTGCGGGGCTGGCAACCCGGTGACCGTATCCGTCTGCCGTTCGGTACGAAAAAACTGAAGAAACTCTTTTCGGAGCGACGAGTGGACCGAGCCGACCGCAACCGCATCCCGGTGCTCGTCGATCGCGCGGGGCGCATCTTGTGGGTAGTCGGCCTCGCGCGCGCGACACATGCGCGCGCACGTGAGGGCGGTCCCGTACTCACCATCGCGGTGCGCGATGCTGGAATCCGGCGTGACTGAGGATCCGCGCGCTGGTGGACGCCAGCTACGCAGGATCGTGTACACGGCCCCGCAGATCGCCGCCCGGGTGCGCGAGCTCGGGCATGAGCTGACCGCGGCCTATCCGCACGACGAGCCCCTGCTCCTCATCGGTCTGCTCAAGGGCTCGTTCGTTTTCATGGCGGACCTCGTCCGTGCCATTGAACGGCCGCTGGTCGTCGATTTCATGGTGGCCGCGAGCTACGGAGCCGGTACCTCGTCCAGCGGTGACGTGCGCTTCCTCTACGACCCGGAGGTCTCGCTCCAGAATCGACACGTCGTGCTCGTGGAAGACATCGTCGACAGCGGGCTCACCCTCAACAGGCTGTTCCCGCTGCTCGAGGCCCGTGGACCACGCAGCCTCGAATTGTGTACGCTCCTGCACAAGCGCATCGCGAGCGACCTCGTGCGGGAGCCGCGCTGGGTCGGCTTCGATGCGCCGCCCGAGTTCCTGGTGGGGTACGGCCTCGACCACGCCGAGAGCTTTCGTAATCTGCCGTTCATCGCGAGCTTGTGACGCGGCCGCGTGAACGTGAATGAAGGAAGACCGGATGTCTGACCGCGACACGAACAAGGGCAGGTCGACAGGGCCGCGTATGGGGCGGATGTCCCGTACGCTGTCGTTCTGGCTCCTGCTCTTCCTGATATCGATCCTCCTGGTGCAGCTCTTCCACGCCCGGGGCGAGGAGGCCACGGAGATCTCGTACACGCAGTTCAGCCAGTACCTGGAAGGCGGAAACATCGCCGAAGTCACGATCATCGACGGTGTCCGCGTCGAGGGGTCACTGCGCACTCCGGTCGACCGCGATGGCCGGGACATCACGGAGTTCACGACGCTGCTCCCGGTTCGCGACAGTGAGGAGATCCTGTCGCGCCTCGAGAGCCGGAACGTCGTGATTCGCGCAGAGGACTCGGGGCAGAACTGGTGGACCGTGCTCCTCAGCGCGCTGCCGTGGGTCCTGATCATTGCGTTCTGGTTCTTCCTCATCCGGCAGATGCAGTCGGGCGGATCCAAGGCGTTCCAGTTCGGGAAATCGAAAGCCAAGTTGCTGACCGCCGATACGCCGAAGGTGACCTTCGCCGACGTGGCCGGCGCGGACGAGGCCAAGGAAGAGCTGCAGGAGATCATCGAGTTCCTGAAGGATCCGCAGAAGTTCAGCAGGCTCGGCGGTCGCTTGCCGAAGGGCGCGCTGCTGGTCGGCCCCCCGGGCACCGGCAAGACTCTCCTGGCCAAGGCGGTGGCTGGCGAGGCGGGTCGTCCATTCTTCTCGATGTCCGGCTCGGACTTCGTGGAGATGTTCGTCGGCGTCGGGGCGTCGCGGGTACGCGACCTCTTCGAGCAGGGGAAGGCACACGCGCCTTGCATCATCTTCATCGACGAGATCGACGCCGTCGGCCGGCACCGCGGCGCGGGGCTGGGCGGTGGGCACGACGAACGCGAGCAGACGCTGAACCAGCTCCTCGTCGAGATGGACGGTTTCGAGTCCAATGACGGTGTGATCCTGCTCGCCGCAACCAACCGGCCGGACGTGCTCGACCCCGCGCTCCTGCGCCCGGGGCGCTTCGATCGCCAGATCGTCGTCGACTCACCGGACGTGAAGGGGAGGGAAGGGATCCTCCGCGTCCACCTGGCCAAGGTGCCGCTCGCCGAGGACGTGAACGTGGCCCAGCTGGCGAAGGGTACGCCCGGAATGAGCGGGGCCGACCTCGCAAATCTGGTCAACGAGGCCGCGCTCCTGGCCGCGCGCAACGGGCTGGACAAGGTCGGGATGGCGGAGCTGGAGCGGGCCAAGGACAAGATCCTGCTCGGTGCCGAGCGCAAGAGCCTGGTCCTCGCCGAGAGCGAGCGGCGACTTACTGCGTTCCACGAAGCGGGGCACGCAGTGGTCGCGCTGCGCACGCCGGGCCTCGACCCGGTCCACAAGGTCACGATCGTGCCGCGCGGGCGCGCGCTTGGAATCACGGCTTCGCTCCCCGAAGAGGACCGGCATTCGTACTCGCGCGACTACCTGCTCGCCCGCCTGGCGATGCTCTTCGGCGGACGCGCCGCCGAGGAGCTGGTCTTCGGCAAGGAGAAGATCACGACCGGCGCCGGCAACGACATCGAACGGGCCACCTCCATGGCGCGGCGGATGGTGACGCAATTCGGGATGAGCGAAGCCGTGGGGCCGATGGCCGTGGGTGACTCCGACCACGAAGTCTTCCTCGGCCGGGAGATCACGCAGCGACGCGAGGTCTCGGAGCGCACCGCGGAGCTGGTCGATGCAGAGGTCAAGCGGCTCCTCGACGAGGCATACGAACGTGCCATGACCTGCCTCGAGGAGAACCGGGCGCTCCTCGATGCGGTCGCTGAGGCCCTGCTGGAACGGGAGACGATCGATCGCGAGGAGATCGATCTGCTCGCGGCCGGGAAACCGCTGCCTCCGCTTCCGGAAAACGGGTCGGCCGCGGCGGGGCACGCAGACGACCGGTCCACTCCGGTGGCAGCGACGGCCGGAGCCGGCGAAGATGCCCTGGTCGACGGCGCCGGCGAAGGCGAAGAGGAGCTGTCCGTCCCGGCCGCGCGCACCGGAATCGCGCGCATGTCGCAGGCGGAGCCGGAGCGCTGATGCCCGGCGCGGCACCTTCGGGCGCCGCGGCCGATGTGCGGGCAGCCGGCTGGCGAACGACTCGCGGAGTCCTCCCGCTCGACCGGCCTCGCCTGCTCGGTATTCTGAACGTAACGCCCGACTCGTTCTGGAACGGCGGGCGTCATGCGGGTCTCGAAGGCGCTGTCGAACACGCGGGCCGCCTGCTGGAAGCCGGCGCCGATGTCATCGACGTCGGCGGTGAATCGACACGGCCCGGCGCCTCTCCCGTTGCCGTTGCGGATGAGCGGCGCCGCGTGGTGCCGGTGATCCGGGAGATCGTGCGCCAGTGGCCCGACGCGCTGGTCTCCGTGGACACCGTCAAGGCGGAGATCGCCGAGGCAGCCATCGCGGAGGGCGCCGCCATCATCAATGATGTGTCGGGACTTCGCATTGACCCCCGCCTGGGTGACGTTGCCGCCCGCACCGGCGCCGGGCTCATCGTCATGCATTCCCGCGGATCCGTGGAGACCATGGCACGGTACGAAACCGCCAACTACGGCCCCGACCCGGTCGGCGATATCGTCGCGGAGCTCGACGCGGCGCTGACCGGCGCACGGAGCGCGGGCGTCGAGGACGACGCCGTCGTGGTGGATCCCGGCCTCGGCTTCTCCAAACGCACGGAACATTCAGTCGCGGTGCTCGCGCACCTCGATCGCATCGCGGCTCTCGGGCGACCCATCCTCGTCGGACCTTCCCGCAAGCGCTTCGTTGGCGAGCTGGCTGGAGGTCTGCCCGCGGAGGAACGCCTCGAAGGCACGATCGCCGCCTGCATCGTGGCGCTCCTGAACGGCGCCCGCCTCTTCCGCGTTCACGACGTGGCCGCCGTCCGGCGCGCGCTGGACGTCGCCGAAGCCCTGCGCACCGCGCCGTGACCGAGTTCCTCAGCCGATACACGTTCCTGCTCCCGGGGCCCAAGGAGCTCCTGCAGATCCTGATCGTGGCCGCGGGACTGTACTACGTCCTGCTGATCCTGGCCCGCACGCGCGCGATTCAGATGCTGCTCGGGCTCCTGCTCCTCGTCGGGTTCTACTTCATCGCCCGATTCCTCGACCTGGAGCTGATCCGCTACGTGATGGAGCGGCTCTTCCAGTACGGTGCGTTCGCCGCGCTCATCGTCTTCCAGCCGAAACTGCGAAGCGGTCTCGCGCGACTCGGGCGCACGCGAATGTTTCGCGTATTCGGCAAGATGAAAGAGGTGGAGATCGCCGAGGAGCTCACCGAGGCCGTCGACCGCCTCGCCCGCGCCAAGGTCGGGGCCATCATCGCCATTGCGCGCGAAGTGGGACTCCAGGAGTACGCGGAAACCGGAACCCGCCTCCAGGCCAGCGTTTCCGCGGACCTGCTGCTCGCCATTTTCGCGCCCTACGGCCCCCTCCACGACGGCGCGGTCCTGATCCAGGGGGATACGATCATCGCCGCGGGCGTCATCCTCCCGCTCACACAGTTCCCGGTCGCGGATCGCAGCCTCGGCACGAGACACCGCGCAGCGCTCGGCCTTTCCGAGGAAACGGACGCGCTCGTCATCGTGGTCAGCGAGGAAACCGCCCAGGTCGCGGTGGCGCACCGGGGACGCCTCGAGAGAAATGTCGACCTCGACCGGCTGCGCGCCATCATCGCCGGCGCCGACGAGCCCGCCCGCCGCGCGTCATCCGATTCGTAACGCACCTACCGCGTCCTCTTGACGTCGTACTGGCCGTGTGCTATAAAAACCGTAATTAGTCGAAAGCTGACGCCGGTTCCGGTTTTCGCGGGCGGGGCTCCGGTTGACAAGGCGAGTGGGAGAGCCCTAGATTCCGTCCGATCCATACCATACGGATTCACCGGAACCATGGTGGTCATCACTCAGCGGGAGAGTGGTTTGTGGAGAACGAGTACGCGCTCCTGTCGCTGTTTGCGGACGGGGGGGGGATGATGTATCCGCTGGCGCTGTGTTCGCTCGTCGCGCTCGGCGTCATCCTCGCGAAGGGTTACACGTTGTGGCAGGCCCGCCGACGGTCGAAGCTGGTCCTGGAGTCGGTCGAGAGCCTCGCGCGTGAGGGGCGAGTCGGTGAAGCGATCTCGGTCGCGGAGTCGACGCCCGGGCCGGTAGCGGCGATCCTTCTGACGGGGTTGCGGCGCCTGCAGGAGCAGAACGAGAGCGAGGACATCGAGAAGGCGGTGAAGACGACGGGGTCGATCGAGCTGGGCTTTCTCGAGCGCGGACTCAACGTTCTCGCAACGGTGGCCAATGTGGCACCTCTCCTCGGCTTCCTCGGGACTGTCGCCGGGATGATCTCCGCCTTCGGCGCGATCGCGCTGGCAGGCCAGGTGGAAGCTGGGCTGGTGGCCGGCGGCATCAAGATCGCTCTGATCACGACGGCCGCGGGTCTGATCATCGCGATTCCGGTAAACATCGCCTACAACTATTTCGTGACGCTCATCGACAAGCTGATCCTCGAAATGGAAGAGGGGACGGCGTCGGTCGTGAATCTGGTGTGGGATCTCGAGGTGGAGCGCCGTGGCCGTGCATCCGGTGGCCGGGCGTCCACTGTCGCTTCCACCCCGGCTACAGCCCATTGAGGAGCGCAGACCATGGCATTCATGCGAAAGAAGAACCGGGTCAGCGGCGAGATCCCGACGTCCGCGATGGCGGACATCGCCTTCCTCCTGCTGATCTTCTTCCTGGTGACCACCGTCTTCGACGAGGAGAAGGGGCTCCAGGTCGTGTTGCCTGAGGCCCAGTCGGAGGTCGAGGTGTCGCAGCGCAACGTGCTGCATCTCACCGTCCGGCCCGACGGTATCGTCGAGGTCAAGCGGGGCGAAAGCCCGCAGATCCAGCCGGTTCAGGCGAATCAGATCGAGGCCATCTGGCGCTCCGAGGTCGCGAACAATCCCAACCTGATCGCCGCGGTCAAGACGCACCCGGACGCGGCACACAGGCACATGATCGCGGTGTTGGACCAGCTCCAGTTGGCCAACGCTGATCGTATCTCACTTCAGATGGTGGAGTAGCGAGATGATCAGTGCAGGAGGACTCAAGCGGAAGTCCAAGGCGGCGAGCGAGATCCCGTCCTCGTCGCTGGCGGACATGGCGTTTCTGCTCCTGATCTTCTTCATGGTCACGACGACCTTCAGGAAAGAGCAGAGCCGGAACTGGGAGCCGCCGGAGGCACAGGCAACGAAGAAGCTCGACGCCAAGCGGCGCGACATCCTCCACGTCTACGTCGAGCAGAACGGCAACATCTACATCAACGATCTGCTCGTGCCGCCGGAGCAGGTATCGGCGGTCGTGGCACCGATCTACGAAGAGAGCGACAGGCGACTCGTCGTATCGCTACGTGCGGACCGGGACGTGCCCTACGTCCACATCGACGGCGTGCAGAAGGAGCTCCAGGAGGCCGGGGCGGTGCGGGTGGCATTCTATACAAATCTGGAACAGCGCGTGGCGCGGGCGGTCCGATGAGGTTGGAACATCGCAACGCGGCCGGGTGTGAGATCGCTGAAACCCAAAAGGCCAGCAGGCACGTGCACCTCAACGCACGGAGGGTATCATGAGTACAGGTCAGCATGGGTCTTCGGCCGGTCTGATCGGTAACACGGCCAACGACCGGTTCAAGGAGCAGTACTCGTCCGTCTTCTGGGGCTCGCTGTGCATAGCCGTGGCGGCGCATTTCGCGATCTTCGCGTTCTGGCCCAGCATGACCGCGGCGGACGTGAGTTTCTCGACGCCCGAGTTCGAGGCGATCGATCTCCCGCCGGAGATCGAGATTCCGCCGCCACCGGAGCCCATCGCGCGTCCTGCGCAGCCGGTCATCTCGGACGCGGTCATCGACGAGGACATCACCATCGCGCCGACCACGTTCGACGCCAACCCGATCGAGAACCTGCCGCCGCCGCCCACGCAGTCGGGCTCGCAGGACCTCTCTGCGGCGCCGCAGTTCACGCCCTTTACGGTGGCGCCCAGGCTCCTGAATGCTTCGCAGGTCGAGTCGGCGATCGCGCGCAACTATCCCGCGTTCCTGCGTGACGCCGGGATCGGTGGTCGGACGGTGTACTGGTTCTTCATCGACGAGAACGGTGTGCCGCAGAACTGGCAGGTTCAGACCTCGAGCGGTTACCCGCAGCTCGACAACGTGATGGCTGCCATCTGGCAGACGCTGCGCTTCTCGCCGGCCCAGAACATGGACCAGCGCGTACCGGTGTGGATCGAGCTGCCGATCACGTACGAGGCGAGGTAGCTTTCTGCGGAGCGGGATATTCCCGCGTCAGCCGAGCAGATTCGAGGGACCGGCAATTGCCGGTCCCTCTGCTTTTCCGGCAACTGAATTGGCTCCCGGGGCAGAGCATGGGGCGGGCGGGCGCGGACGTGCACGAACTGGCGGCAGGTAAGTGCATGCGGTAGAATAGCGGGGATGTACGAGAACCGGCTGAAGGAGGCGCTGCCACGGGTTCGGGAGGCGATCGCTGGCGCTCTCGAGCGCGCCGGTCGATCCGAGCACGTCGAAATCGTGGCGATCACGAAGGGGCACCCGGCGGATGCGGTGCTCTCTGCCGTTCGCAACGGATTGCGTTGCTGCGGTGAGAATCGCGCCGCTGAGTTGGAGGCGAAGGTAGGCGCCGTGGGCCGCCACGGCGCCGAGTGGCATTTCGTCGGCCATCTCCAGCGGAACAAGGTGCGGCGGATCCTGCCGCTCGTCGACCTGCTCCACTCCGTTGACTCGCTGCGCCTGGCGGAAACGCTGTCCGCCGAAGCGGTGAGGGCGGGGATGACGCTCAGGGTCCTGGTTCAGGTGAACACCTCGGGGGAGGCGGCGAAGGGAGGGTTCTCCGCAGCGGAGGCGGTCGACGCCGTTGCCAGGATTGCCGAATTGCCGAATTTGGCCGTCCAGGGCCTCATGACCATGGCGCCGCTCGACGCCGAGGAGGCCGTGTTGCGCTCGACGTTCGGGCGCACTCGCCGCCTGTTCGATGAGTGTGCCGCCGTCGTGCCCGGATTCGAGGCGCGGCACCTTTCCATGGGAATGTCGAACGACTTCGAGGTCGCTGTCGAAGAAGGCAGTACCATGGTGCGCCTTGGAACCATCCTGTTCGGGGAGCGAAGGCCATGATCGAGTTGACGCCGCTCGAGATTCGACAGAAGAAGAACGATTTCCGGCGGGTGATGCGTGGCTACGACCCGGCCGCGGTGGACGATTTCCTCGAAACCGTCGCAGCGCACCTGGAGGTCGTGGTCCGGGAGAGAATGCGGCTCGCCGACGAGGTCGAGAAGGCGAGCCAGCTCGTCGTCGAGTATCGGGAACGCGAAAGGGCGCTGACGGAAGCGCTCGTCACGGCCCAGGAGATGCGGGAGGTCGTTCGGACGCAGTCGGAGAAGGAGGCGGCGCTGATCCGCAGGGAAGCGGAAGCCGAGGCGGAGCGGATACGCGACGAGGCGCGGCGTCGACTCAAGGCCGAAGAGCAGGCATACGAGCAGCTTCGCGGGCGACGTCTGGAGCTCATCCGTACGTACCGGCGTTTCCTCGAGCGTGAGATGAACGAGCTGTCAGCTCTGGAGCACACCCTGGAACTCGAGACGCGGACGGAACCGGTCGTCGCACCCGTGGCGGTCCCGTGGGTGCAGGAGGTTCCGGCGCCTACACCGGAAGGGCCGGGTTCCGTGGCCGACGACTCGATCGAGGCGGCCAACGAATCGGCG
>DATMSC010000012.1:0-2716 GCA_035565595.1 Longimicrobiales bacterium
AGGCGCGCCGGTTCCGCCACTCGAGCGCGTTCCCTTCCCACGCCGCCACGATCAGCTCTTCGCGGGCGAGTACGCCGACGACCGTGTAGCGCTCACGGCCAAGGCGCACCTCCTGACCGACAGCCGCGGCGGCCGAACCGAAAAGCGATTGCGCGTACGCGGACCCGAGCACGACCACGCGGGCGCGGGTCTCCAGGTCCAGTTCCGTGATCCAGCGGCCGTACTGGACTTCGATGTCGTTCAGCGTCAGATAGGCCGGTGAGACGGCCTCGATACTGGCGTTGAACGCGTCACGCGCGCTCCCGATCCTGGCGCTTGCGGTGGAGGTCGGGCTGGCGCGGCGCACACCCGGGAGCGTGTCGAGCGCCCGGGCATCGTCGAGGGTGAGGCCGCGGGAGGCGCGCGCCCTGGCCGATTCCGACGCCCCCTCGACCTCGCCGTTGCGGACGACCAGCGTGCCCGCGCCGCCGATCTCCGAGAGGATGTCCTGGCTGAGCGACTGCGCGCCACCGAACAGCGCCAGCACGGCCACGATGGACGCCGTGCCGAGCGTCAGCCCAACGAGGGTGAGGAGCGTACGGCCGAGATTCGTACGTGCGTCGTCCAGCCCGGCCCGGAACGCCTCCAGCAGGTTCATGCGACGACGGCTGCGCCGGAATCCGCGCGGATGAGTCCGTCGACGACCTCGATCGTCCGCTGCGCGGTGGCGGCGACGCCCGGATCATGGGTGACCAGGATCACGGTCCGTCCTTCGGCGTGCAGCGTCCGGAAGAGATCGAGGATCTGCGCGGACGTACGCTGGTCGAGGTTGCCGGTCGGTTCATCGGCGAGGAGGATGGCCGGATCGTTGATGAGGGCACGGGCGATCGCGACACGCTGCTGTTGCCCGCCGGACAGCTCTTCCGGCTTGTGGTCGAGTCGGTCTCCCAGGCCGAGCCGATCGAGCATTGCTGCCGCGCGCCGGCGTCGCTCCGCCCTGCCGATCCCGCCCGCGTAGCGGAGCGGCAACGCCGCGTTCTCCACCAGGTCGATGCGCGGGAGCAGGTTGAAACGCTGGAAGACGAAACCGATCTTGCGGTTGCGCAATCGCGCGCGCTCCCGCCCTCCCAACCCGGCCACGGACACGCCATCCAGCAGGTACTCGCCCGCCGTCGGCGAATCCAGGCAGCCGAGAATGTGCATGAGCGTGGACTTGCCGGAGCCGGAGGGGCCCACGATGGCCACGAACTCGCCGCGTTCGACGTCGAGGCTCACGCCGCGAAGCGCCGGTACGCTCACCCGTCCGAGCACGTAGTCCTTTCGGATGCCGCGCATCCGGATGACCTGCGAGGTCACGGCTGCACCGCCCGCTCCGCTGCGATGACCGGATCTTCTGCCGCGATGACGTCGCCGGCTTCGAGTCCCGACAGGATCTCGACCCGCTGCGTATCCACCAGACCGACCTCCACCTCGACCGGCTGGGGCGAGCCATTGACCATGCGGTAGACGATGTCACGGCCGTTCACCCGGAACACGGATTCGATGGGCACGGTGAGCACGCCGTCCTTTTCGATTCCCGTGATGTCCACGTTCGCCGTCATCCCGGGGCGCAGCCGCGGATCGGAACCGGTGACTTCGATCTCCACGTCGAAAACCCGGACGCCGCCCCGGTCCCTCGCCGCTGGCGAGACGTGCGCGATGACGCCGGCGAATTCGACGCCGGGGTACGCATCCAGCGTGATCCGCACCGGCCGGCCGGCTTCCACCCGACCGATGTCGATCTCGTTGATCTCCGACTCGATCTTCAGGCGGTCGAGCGATGCCACGGTGATGATTGGCGTGCCACCGCCAAACACACCCGTACCGGCCTGAACCGCCTCACCCTCCTCCACACCGCGTGCGATGACCACGCCCGACGCCGGACTCACGACGTTCAGCAGGTCCGCGTCGGCTCCGGCCAGGATCCCGCTCTCCTCCATGATCCGCAGCTGGACTTCCGTCGTCTCGAGCTGCAGCCGGGCCGCGACGACGTCCGCGGCCAGCCGGGCAAGCTCCTGCTCGGTGATCAGCGCGCCGGCAAAGAGAGCCTCGGCACGTTCGTACTCCCGCTCCGCGACCTCCGCCCGAAGCTTCGCCGCCTCGTACGCGCTCCTCACCTGCGATACGACCTGCGCGTTGTTCAGGTCCGGTTCCACGACAGCCACGACCTGGCCCGCCTCGACGACGGATCCCTCCCGGGCGTGCAGTCGCGCCAGCCGGCCGCTCACGACGCTCGTGACCACCACCTGGCGGTACGGCCGGATGACGCCAGTCTCCCTCAGGACCACTCTCACGGCGCCGGGTTCCGCGACCGCCGTGCGGATCGCCGGCGACGCCGCGGCGCGCCCGTCGCCCCGCAGCACGTAAACCCCTGCGCCAGCCAGCACCAGGATCACGGCCAACGCCCCTATGGTCCTTCCCATCTCACGCTCCGCATGGTTTCCAGGGCCAGGCGGCCCGGGCAGTCGTACCGGCGCCGCTCCGTCCAGCGATGTCGCACATCATAGCGTACTCGTCCCCAGGCGGCATGTGGCACCCGCAAGTGCGCCCGACGCACCCGCCTGCCTCTCGCGCGGGTATTCGCCCCGGGTCACGAACCCCGGGGTGGCAGCCGTGGTGGGCGAGGTCCTCGCCGCGGCGCACCGATGACCGGGACGTATTCCAGCTCCCGACCCGATTCCACGCAGCGGAGTATGAG
>DATMSC010000013.1:0-3667 GCA_035565595.1 Longimicrobiales bacterium
GACAGTCGCACCGCCGTCGCGCTGTACATGCTCACCGCCGCCGGCAGCATCGCCGTACCCTGGATCGCCACGCGCAACTCTCCCGTGAGCCAGGCCATGGCCGATCTCTCGCGCCACGGAGCGACCCGGGGAATCATCCGCGGCCTCATGCTCGAATGGCTGTTTCGCGGGGATGAGGTTACGCACGACGATGCGCCGGTTGTGGACACCGACACCCGCGATGAGCAGCGGGTCGCGGCGGCGGCGGTCACCAGCGTCGTCGAATCCGTCCTCGGATACTGGTGGGCGCGCGCAGCCGGCATGGACCGCGGCATGGCGTATTCAGTCGGCAATGGCAGCGACTTCGGCATGCTGGCCGGACTCGCCGCGACCGGGCTCATCCAGCCCAACGATTTCGACAGCAACCGCCTGCTCCCCGCGCTGGTGCTGCTCGGCGCGGCGGGCGGAGCGCCGATCGGCGCGTGGGCGGCGCAGGCGCGAGGGTATTCGCACGGCGACGCGCACGTCATGCGCACCACCGGCCTGCTCGGTGCGGGCGCGGGGCTCATGGTGGCCGACCTGCTCGGGGCGGACACCGAGCGTCCTATCGTCGCCGGAGCCACGATTGGCGGACTCGGAGGCCTGATCCTCGGTGATCGCCTGGCCCGACCCGTGGATCTGGCCATCGGCCCCGCACGCCTCGTCCAGCTCGCGACCGCCGCAGGTGCGGCCGTAGGACTCGGCACCGCCTACCTCCTGAGCGACGACGACTGGAGCGACTCGCCCACGGCTTTCCTCACCCTGGGGACGCTCGGCGGCGGTGCGGCCTTCGCCCTCACGTACCGGGCATTCGCGCGCAGCGCGCCGGCGGGATCGGGTGAGCGCTCCAACCTGCGGATCGACGTGTTCCCGACCGGCACGTTCGGCAACGCGACGCAGGGATCGACCGGCGGGCCTCGCCTCGGCGCCGCGGTCAACGTGCGCTATCTGTTGCCGTAAACCGGGAACGCAGGCCGTGCCCGCCCTACTTCGCCAGCGCCGTCACCGCTCGATGCCCGGCGGCAATGAGCGTTCCGGCGGTGGACGCAGCGTGACTCCGGCGTTATATTTACAGGCTGCGGTCCACGACCCGTGGGCCCACGGAGAAGGGCTGGGAGGGCCGGCCCGCTGGACCATTTTCGAGACGGAAGGGGGTGAAAGCGAATGGTCGAGGTCCAACTCGGCGAAAACGACCGTCTCGATTGGGCGCTCAAGCAGTTCCGCCGGAAGCTGATCCGCTCCGGGCTGCTCAAGGATATGAAGAAGCGCCGCTTCTACGAGAAGCCCAGCGAGGCGAAGAAGCGCAAGTCGGCGGCTGCCCGGCGTCGCGCGGCGCGTGTGCGCCGGCGAGGCTAGGCGCGGCTGGCATACCGCATGCGCGGCGGGCGCCTGACCGGCGTTCGCCGCGCACTACTTCTCTCCAGGATGTGCACGTGCTCCGGCTCCTCTTCCGAATCCTTCCGCTCCTACTCTCTCGCAAGCGAGTCGTGGCTGGTGCTGCGGGCGCTGTGGCCATGCGTGCCATCGCGATTCTCGCTCGCCGGTTCGTAGCGCGCTGAGCCGGCCGGAGGCGGAGTAGCTCCCGCGCGGCCATCGCTGCGGCCACCGGCGCGTTCGCGGTGTCCTACACGTTCGGGTTCTCGCCAGCACCGAAATCTGAAGTGAGCTTGCCTCCCGTCTCGAGGTAGGCCGCGAACTCGCCCGGGAGATCGCTGGCGCGAATGGCCGCGGCGGCGCGAGCTACGTCGTACGCGACGCGTATGAACTCGACGGCCACGTCCGCCTCACCGATGTCCACAAGGACATAGCAAGCCCGCCAGTCCCCGTCCTTCGGGCGCCCGACCGAGCCGGTGTTTACGAAGTGAATGCCGTCGAGCTCGCGGTACCACGGCACGTGAGTGTGGCCGAAGGCGATGACGTCCCCCGCTCTCGCGCCAAGCGTATGCGCCATCTGGAGGCAGAAGCGGCCCGGTCGGTCCTCGGTCCAGTAGACCGTATTCAGGGTGGGGTTGCCGTGAATCAGGGTCAGACGCGGCCCGGCCAGGTGGCCACCGAGCGGGCGCAGATCGATTCGAAATGGCAGGGCACCGAGGAAGCGTTTCGTTTCCGAAGACACGTGCGCGCGTGTCCATCCGTACGAAAGGTGCGCGAGCTGTTCCTGCCGCGGATCGTCGTACCTGCACCCGCAGTGCTTGTAATTGGTCGCCGTCGTCGAATCGTAGTTGCCCGCGACGCCGGGAATACCGCGTGCCCGGATCAGCTCGACCGTCTCGTTTGGCCAGGGTCCGTAGCCGACCAGGTCGCCGAGGTGGTAGATGGCGTCCACGCCGGGGCGTCTCTCGATATCGTCCAGGACCGCCCCGAGTGCCGGCAGGTTGGCGTGGATGTCTGACATCAGCGCGTAGCGCACGCGGCCTCCCGGTCAGCTCGACGGCGCGAGCGTGCGCGTCATGAGCGTGGACGTCGTCGGACAGAGCCTCGCGAACTCCATCGATGTTCTGATGTCTTCCGGAGCGTCCGAGCGGGCAATGCGTTGGAAACCGCACCCCGCAAAGAATTCGGCCACGGTCTCCGTCAGCAGATACGCGTCAGTGATGCCTTCGGCCGAAGCACGGCGCAGGACGGTATCCGTGAGCGCAGCGCCCAGGCCGCGGCCTCGATACCCCTCGGCCACCGCCACCGAGCGGAGCAGACCGACGGATCCGTAGACCTCGATCCCCGCCGCGCCCACCATCCGGCCCTCCGCGTCAGCGACCACGAATCGCCCGAACGCCGCCGCGACTCCCTCCACGGGCAGTTTCGACGCCTGCAGCAGCGTCAGCACAGAGGGAAGATCCTCCGGCCGCGCTGGACGGAGGACCGCACCCCACCGCGGCATACTCATGTTCATGCTTCCGGTCAGGAGCAACAGGCTGGACCGCAACACGCCGCGGCTTTCGGCCGAAGCGCGCGCTTCGCCACCGGTTTCGTCGCGCGAATGAACGCCGCCATGAATCTCCCCTCCACTGCGTTGCTGAAGGCATCCACGTCCAGTCCCGCCTCCTCCAGGAACGCACGCGCATCCTCGACGTCGTAGAGGCGGGTGGGCTCGATCGTCGGATTCTCGAATCCGGCTTCGCGAAGCAGGTCCTCGAACTCGCCGGCCTCCAGCGCGCCGCCAACGCAACCGACCCAAAGCTCCATCGACCTGCGTACCTCTGCCGGCACATCACCGTTGATCACCACGTCGCTTACGGCGAATCGGCCGCCCGGCCTCAGCACGCGGAATGCCTCCTTCAGCACCGCGCGCTTGTCCGCGGACAGGTTGATGACACAGTTCGAGATGATCACGTCGACGCTGTCGTCGGGGAGCGGGATCTCCTCGATATACCCCTTCAGGAACTCCACGTTGGTCGCGCCGGCGGCCGCGGCGTTCTTCCTTGCGAGGTCGAGCATCTCGTCCGTCATGTCGAGACCGTACGCCCTTCCGGTGGGCCCCACTCGCCTGGCCGAGAGGAGAACGTCGATCCCGCCACCGCTGCCCAAGTCCAGCACCACCTCGCCCTCCTTCAATTCGGCGAGTGCCGTCGGGTTGCCGCACCCGAGCGAGACAAGCACCGCCGCTTCGGGCAGCGCCGCCGTGGTCACTGAGTCATAGAGGTCGCGCGTG
>DATMSC010000014.1:0-2515 GCA_035565595.1 Longimicrobiales bacterium
TCACCTTCGAGCATCCGGCCCACCTTGGCGCCACCGAGATCACTGTGGTAATCGGGCCAGCGGGTCGCCCGGCGCCACTTGAATCCGTGCTGGGACAGTAAGCGCGTCATGCGCGGCGCGTTGACGGCGTAGGCCCGGCGACGCTCGGGTGAACTCTCTGGGCCGGTGTCGCCAAGGACGTTCTGGAGGTACTCGAGGGCTTCGTCTACCGAGTCCGTCACGCCGTCGGCGATCATCAGGTCGTTGGCCGGGATCCATACTCCGCCCGCTGACATGGCGCTCGTACCGCCCCAGACCTCGGCGGCCTCGATGACCATCGGTGTGAGGCCAAGCGATGCCGCGGTGATGGCGGCAGTCAGTCCCGACACTCCGCTTCCGATGATGACGACGTCGTCGCCTGCGTCCCAGTCCGTCACTTGCGGTCTCCCTCACATGGCGCCATCGACCTTGCAGTAGTCATAGCGCAAATAATAGCTACTTCCAAAACGATAGTTACTCTCTTTTCGGTGATTGCTTCACTTGCGGTTATGATGACGGCATGGTGGCGGACGTCAAACCGCGGACTCCGCAAGCGCGACGGGACCGCCGGCGGATGCGCACGCAACGTGCATTCGGTGAAGCGGCGATTCGGTTGTTCACCGATCGCGGATTCGCCTCTACCACGGTCGAGGACATCGCCGAAGCCGCCGACTACTCCGTGAGCAGTTTCTTTCGGCTCTTCGCCAAGAAGGAAGACGTCGTCTTCTTCGACGTTCCCGACAAGCTCGAGGACCTGCGGCGCGCGGTGGAAGCCGAGGATCCCTCGGCAGCGACACCGACCATTGCCGAGACGTTGTTGCAGAACGCGCGGGAATGGGATGCCGAGGAAGGATCCATCACGCTCGCCCGCTTCCGGTTGTTCCACCAAGAGCCGGCACTTCGCAGCCGCTATCTGGAGTATTGCCGGGAGTGGGAGGACGTCTTGACCGAATTGTTCCTTCGCGAGGGGCGTGGTCGATCCGCGGATGAGATCGCGGCTCGTATGCGGGCGGCCGCGATCGTGAGTGCTTTTCGGGTGGCCATGAATACGTTTATGGCTCACGGCGGTTCGCTGGCCGCGCACCTTTCGAGTGCCTATCGGTGCCTTGAAGCACCCCTGCTCATTTCAGGAGCGGTGACGTCCGGCGCCGTAACCGTTCGGCGTGACCGCGTCGCCGTCTCGGAAACTACTTCACGGTGAGGAGATATCCCGCCGACAGCCGCTCTAGTGCGTTGAGGAACTGACTATCTCGTGCGCCGGCGCTGGTGATCGCCTTCCGCAGCTTTTTGACGGTCGGCGTGTCGTCGCCGGCTTCGGCGAGGCGGGATTCGCGGTGCTCCCTGGACGACCGGTACAAGGCGCTGCCCAAGGTCAATCCGAACAGTGCGGTGAGAAACTCGGCGGCCTCGGCATCGCCGAAACTGTGGCGCTGAGCCAAGACCAGCACCCTTTCTCCGAGATGCCGGGCTACTTCGCCTTCCAAGGGGCGCGCGGCCATCGCCGCGGCAAGTCCCGGCTGTTCGACGGCCAATCGGTACATTGCACCAAAACAGCTGCGGACCTCGGCGATCAGATCGCCGCTCGGATCGACCGTGGGCAGGGCCCGAAGCGCTTCGTCGACGACGAGATCGAGGAGCGCCTCCTTATTGGGTAGGTGACGGTACAGCGCCATCGGAGTGACATCGAGTGTGGTCGCCAGGCGACGCATGGAGAGATTCTCGAAGCCTTCGGCGGCGGCCAGGTCCACAGCTGCAGCCACGACGGTGGCCCTGTCCAAGCCTGCGCTGCGCACAGAATTCTCCTCACGGCGGCATGCAACTACCAGATGGCCGACCACGATACTTGCTCACCAATGCCGTGCACGGTTTCAGGGCCCGGCGTTGGGTTCCCTGGAGTGCGGGGCGCATTTTTCGTCAAACCGTGACGCCAACTGGTATACCCCGTATACTTGCCGCAGTGCGCCGGGACTTCGTCCCACGGATTTTCTGTCGCGGCAACGTCATTCGTTTGATCCCCGGCCGGGCTCTACGCCCGTGTGATTGAGAGGAATGCTGGAAAAATGGCACTTCTGAACAAACTCGACCCGCGGTTGGTTGCCGAGCAACTTGCCGACTGGTTACCCGCCGGGTTGGGCGTGCCCGCCCCGGTCGAGGTGGATGACATCCAGATGCCCACCGCCAGTGGAATGTCCAGTGAGACCATCCTTTTCGAGGCCCGCTGGGAGGAAGCCGGGGAGTCGGTCAGCCGCGGCATGGTGGCGCGCATCCCGCCCCGCGGCCAGGGGCTGTTCCCTGAGTACGACATCGCGCGCGAGGGTCGAATCATGTCTGCGATCGGGAGGCTGTCCGGCGCGGCGGTGCCTGCGGTCCTGGCCGCCGAGCTGGACGGTGCGGTGCTGGGTGCGCCGTTCCTGCTGCTGGAGCGGGTGTACGGATCGGTTCCCAGCGATGACCCGCCGTTCGTGACCGGCGGCTGGGTGGTCGATCTCGATCCGCG
>DATMSC010000015.1:0-1694 GCA_035565595.1 Longimicrobiales bacterium
CGCGTTCAGGCTTCCGCGATGATGGGATCGGTTCGCGGTAGCACCCGCGATGCCACGCCGGGTTCCCGCCGCTCAGGCGAGACGCTGGCAAGCAGCGCGCCGCGTGCCCCGCGTTCACCGGGAGCGGCGCGAGCGTTGCCGTGAGCAGGTCGCAATCGGGCTGGCCGCAATCCACGAAGGCCGCTACAACGACCTTGAACCACCCCGGGGTTACCGGAGACTCCAGCTCGTGAGAGATTGGGGTCATGAACAAGAGCGTAACGTCGCCACTTCATAGCGCGAGAATGTCACAGTCGCGGCCGCTCCCGGCATCCGGAACAATACCGCGGCCCAGGCTAGCCACGACGGTCGTGTCGTCGCAGATTCCCGGTCCCGGTGCGGGATCCGCGACCTTCGGGCGAGGAATCGCACACGGCCGGCTCCGCCGCCACTCAGCGGTCAATTGGGCGGGGAAGGTTTTGAAAGGGTATGACACGGCAGGAGGGCTTCATGGATATCACGTCGCTCGAGCGGCACATCACCGGTGCGTTCCTGGACCGCGAGCTGCTGTCCGATCCGAAGACCCGGCAGGCTGTCGAGGAGACGATCGACCTGCTCGACCGGGGTCTGATCCGCGTCGCGGAGCCGACAGCGGACGGCGAGTGGCGCGTCAACTCGTGGGTCAAGGAGGCGATCCTCCTCTACTTCGCGATCCGCCCGCTCGAGCCCATGGACCTTGGCGCGATCCGCTACCACGACAAGATCCCGGTGAAGTGGCGGCTGGAGGAGCAGGGGATACGGGTGGTTCCGCCGGGCGTCGCCCGCTACGGTTCCTTTCTCGAACCCGGGTGCATCCTGATGCCCGGGTACGTAAACATCGGCGCGCACGTCGGGGAGGGGACCATGGTGGACACGTGGGCGACGGTGGGCTCGTGCGCTCAGATCGGCAGGAACGTCCACCTCTCCGGCGGCGTCGGGATCGGCGGCGTCCTCGAACCGCCGTCCGCAACGCCGGTCATCATCGAGGATGGCGCCTTCATCGGCTCCCGCTGCATCGTCGTGGAGGGCGTGCACATTGAACGTGAAGCGGTGCTCGGCGCCAACGTCGTCCTCACCTCGTCGACGCCGATCATCGACGTCACCGGCCCGGAGCCACGCGTCCTCAAGGGGCGCGTCCCGGCCCGCTCCGTGGTGATCCCGGGCACGCAACCGAAGGAGTTCCCGGCTGGCGTCTTCCACACGGCGTGCGCGTTGATCATAGGCCAGCGAAAGGAATCAACGGACCGGAAGACGTCGCTCAACGACGTCCTCCGCACCTTCAACGTGCAGGTCTAGGCACCCGACATGGGCGGCGACGGCATGACGGACGCTCCCCTGACCGGCGATGCGATTCGGGACGAGCTGGCCCGCCGCACCCTGGAGCTCTGCCGCATCCCGAGCGAGACCGGGCACGAGGCGGCCATCGCAAACTTCGTGGAAGCCGCCTGCGTCGCCGCGGCGGGGGAGGGTGCCGTCCGCCGGATCGGCAACTCCGTCGTCTGCGACCCGGGCCCGGCGGCCGCTGACAGCGGCGACCTGCCGACAGTCGCCCTCGTCGGTCACCTCGACACGGTCCGCTGCGCCGCCGATCAGCCGCTCGAGATCCGGGACGGCCGCGTGTACGGATGCGGCGCCAGCGACATGAAGGCCGGGATCGCCGTCATGCTCGCGCTCCT
>DATMSC010000016.1:0-1770 GCA_035565595.1 Longimicrobiales bacterium
CGTCGTGAACCTCGCCGCGAACGCGGATCTGGACATCGCAACCTCGGCGGCCAGCCCCTCGACCGTCCAGGGCTCCGCCGCCCGGGCGTGGATCAGGCGGAGCGCCGCGCCGATCACCGGATCCGCCACCGCGCGTAACCCGCACTCTTCGACACTGGCCGTCGCGATCCAGTAGCGCAGGGCGTGGATCAGGAGCAGGTCTGCCAGGCGGGCCAGAACCACTGTGGCGCCGGGCCCCGGCCGCGCGCTCTCGCTCAGGATTAGCGGGACCACGCCGGAGAGCTGCGGGCTCGCCGCGATGGCGTCCGCCGGCAGGTGGATGGCCAGAGGCAACGTGCCGAGCAGCGGGTTCCGCGACGCGCTCCCGCTGAAGGTGAAGTGGCCCGTGACCAGTGTCGTGGCCGGGCCACCACCACCGAAGTGCTCGGCCCCGCCGAACCACGGCCGGCGGCACGAGAGATAGTCGATGCCCTGGGGCTCGGCCGCCGATCGCTCCGCATCCTTCAACGTGTGCGCCGAGCCGTGGGGGAGCAGGAGCGCGTCGCCGCTCGAGAGAGCCAGCACCATCGGCCCTCGCCCCTCCGCCTCCTCGACCGCCGGCCGCTCGATCTCGATCCACCCGCCGCCCCGCGCGACAACGTAGAAGCTCAGGTACGACCTCGCCGGGACCCGCAGCCGGTATGGTGCCCCCAGCTCGAGACGGCCGAAAACGGCCGTCGCCAGGTGCGCCGCGTCCAGGATCTCCCCGACGACGTCAACACTTTCGTCCACACATATTGGACGATCAGACAAGGAATCGAGAGCATTACGCATTGATTGTCTATAAGACCTCCGGCATCGTTGAGTCAAGTATCGCACCCGCGAACCTGGAGGGGATGACATGACGGGATACTTCGAACTCCTGCCGGCGACGGAGCTCGCCGCGCTGAGCAGCGGACTCCTGGTCGCCCGGCTGGTGCTGGGCTCGTACATGGCGGCGCACGGCGCGCAGAAGCTGTTCGGCTGGTTCGGCGGGTACGGGCTGGCCAACACCACCGCGGCGTTCGAGCAGATGGGGTTTCGCCCCGGGCGCGCGTTCGTGGTCGCCGCGTCGCTGACGGAGATCGTGAGCGGGGTGCTCGTTGCCGCCGGCTTCCTGGGCCCGATCGGTCCAGCGCTGATGATCTCGGTGCTGATCGTGGCGGCGGTAACCGTGCACTGGCAGCACGGGCTCTTCGTCACTTCGAACGGGATCGAGCACACGGCGATCTTCGGCGCGAGTGCCCTCGCCCTGGCGCTGACCGGGCCCGGCCTGTTCTCGCTCGACGCCGTGCTGGGGATCGACGCGTGGTGGTCGCCGCGGGCGGCCTGGCTCGCCATCGCGGTCGCGGTCGTCGGCGCCGTTACCAACCTCTCCGCGCGCCGCCTGCCACGGAAGCAGACGCAGGATTCGACGCCGCGTGTTTCGACCACCTGAGGAGGACCCATGACGACGACTGCACTTTCTATCGAACGACGCATTGCGCGTGTCGTGACGACACCGCCGCCGGAGCCGGGGTTCGGCGGGCCCGGCCACGAAGCGGTGTTCGTCCTCGAGGCGAAGGACTACGCCTTACAGGACCCGTTCATCCTCCTGGCCGATGACCGGCTGGACATGCTCCCGGGCGCGACCATCGGCGGCGAGCACCCTCACGCCGGCTTCGAGATCGCCACGTTCATCGTCCAGGGTGGACTCGACGAGGGCGACGAGGGTCTCCTCGGCGAGGGCGACGTGAGCTTCACCACAGCGGG
>DATMSC010000017.1:0-4081 GCA_035565595.1 Longimicrobiales bacterium
GGCCCGTGACGGATCGGGAATGGCCGACAAGATAATCGCGGGGTCCGACAATGAGCAGCCCGCGGTGGTCGGAGAACCACTGCGGGCCGCAACATGTTTCACCGCATCTTCTGATGCGGATGTGGCCGGGGCGGCAGCCGCCCGGCGGCGTAGGTCAGCGGTCCTGCCGCACGTCCGGGTCCCGCTCGGGACGCTGCGCGGGGCGTGACGCGCGCTCGCTCTCCCGGTCAACGCGTTCCTGTACCTCGCCGATCTTCTGGCGGGCCTTCCCCTTGACCTGCTCGCCCTCACCTTCGACCTGTTCGCTCTCGTCGCCCGTGATCTCGCCCCACGTTTCCCGCGCCTTCCCCTTCAGCTGTTCGAACTTGCCCTCGGCCTGCTGGCGCATGCCCCTGTCGTCGTGTCGCTCCCGTTCCTGCTCTGCCACGGGACTCCTCCTGGGTTCGGTGGTCAGTGGCTCGGACCCGGGGCGGCGTGGCAAGACACGTTCCCCCGCGCGGGCGCTGATGCGTCCCGGGCACCCTGCGTTGCCCGGCGTACTGCGATGAGCTGGCGATGGATTCCACTCGCCCACCGCGATGCGCAGGCGACGCTTCCAATCGCGTACCGCAGTGCGCAGGCGACGTTTCCGTTCGCATACCGCAACCGACAACTCCTTGGGTGCTCGACAGCGCGGAACAAAACCATTGACGGGGGCGGGGCAGCGTTTTATCCTCGCGGCTACACACCCGAGCCAGAGGACGCCGTGACGTTACACGTGTCTCCGCGCGCGGTTGCCGCGCCGCTGATGACCGTGGTCCTGGCGCTGATGCTGATCAGTATGGGGGCGAACTTCGCCCGCCATTTCCTCGGTCACGACTACGTTTTCGGCATTTACCCGCGCTTCAACGTCGGCGCCGAACAGACGGTTCCCACCTGGTTCGGGTCGATGCTCCTCTTCTCGTGCGCCTGTCTCCTTGCGGTCATCGGCGTAGCCGCCAGGGCCGGGAGGCGGAGGTACGCGGCGCACTGGCTCGGGCTCGCGGCGGTCTTCGTCTTCCTCTCTGCCGACGAGATCACGTCGTTCCACGAGATGCTGACCGATCCCGTACGGGGGGCGCTCCAACTCGGCGGCGTCTTCTACTTCGCCTGGGTCATTCCGGTCGGCATTGCGACAGCGCTGCTCGGCTTGTTCTACGCCCGGTTCCTGCTGCACCTGCCCCGCATCACCGCCGCGATGTTCGTGATCGCGGGCGGTATCTACATCGGCGGGGCGATCGGGATGGAGATGGTCGGGTCGTGGATCATCGAGACGCAGTACCGCTGGAGCTACGCGGTGGCGTTCCACGCCGAGGAGTTCCTCGAGATGGCCGGCCTGGTGGTCTTCCTCTACGCCATGCTCGACTACGCCCGGCGGAGCGGGATCGGACTCGAGGTCCGGATCGAGCGCCAACCGTCGGACGCGCACGCCGCCAGCGTGCGGCACTCCAGCCCCCGGCCCCGGCGCGAGAGAGTGCATGCCGGTGTCGGGACCGAAGCGCCGGACTAGACGATGCTGCGAGGACACGGGGGTTCAACGGACGGAACCATCGTCCATTGTGCCGCCACCGGCTCACTCGACGTGTGGGCCGCGAACTCGGTGAGCCGCTTTCGAAATTGCTCTTGCTGAAGCATGGTCCGCATAGCGTACTTCACCAACATGGTCCTTGGCGTAGCTGTCATCGCGTTCGCCGTGCTCGGCTGGGCGACGGAGCGCCGTGTCGTCGACGCCGCCATCGCCGGCTTCGCGGGCGCTCCGGGCGACAGGATCGCGGCGTTCTCCTACGTCGATGCCCGGGATGGACAGGATCGCGCCATCGACTGGAGCCGGCGCAGCGCGTCGGTGCTGGCCGGGTGGCCCGTCGGTGAGGACGGAGCCGCGACGGAGTCGCCCCTCGCGGCTCTCGAGGCGGCGTACCACCCGTCGGACGTAGCGTTCGTCTACCTGGTTCCGCTGCGCCGCTCGGAGGCGGAGGTGTGGGCGAGGCGGAACGCGGAGCGGCTCCGGCCGGGCGCGGTGTTCGCCGCGGACGGCGCCCGTTTGTTCCTGCGTATCTTCGCGCTCGACGGGAGCCCGGACATCTACGTCCTGGATTCGACAGGCCGGATCGTCGTCCGGTCATCACCCGCGGCCGCCGTCCTCGAAGACAGCCGGGTCCGGGCGGTGCTGGATTCGCTCATTGCGGCGCGGTGAAAGGAGATCCGGCCCGGCGCGCCCGAGCTCCAGCAGGTGACCGGGTCGAGGGCAGCCGTCGCCCGGGGCGGCTCCGGCCCCATCGCTCCCTTCAGCCGTCGTCGTCCCGATGCTCAGGCATTTTGGCTGCCGGCCTCCCGCACCTCGTCGGCTCGCCATCCATGTGGCTCAGTTTGTCCGAGCGCCGCGACGTCGGAGAGCGCAATGGTGGTTCAGAGCTGCGTCGCGATCCACCAGGAGTTGCCGGCAGGGTCGAGCACGCCGCCTCGCCGGTCGTCGCCCTCCCGATGCGCCGGTTCCCGAATGGACGTGCCGCCGGCCGCCAGCGCCGCCCGATAGGTGGCGTCCACATCCGGGACGTATACGTGGATGTGGCTCGGGACCGCCGGCCATTGCTCCGTCGCGTCCGCCAGCATCACCACGGAATCGCCGACGCGGACCTCTGCGTGCACGATCCGGCCATCGGGCCCATCATGGCGCCGCAATTCCTCTGCGCCGAATGTCGCTTTCAGGAAGTCGATGACGCCCTGCGCGCCGCTCGAGATCAGGTACGGCGAAACGGAGGTGTAGCCGGCCGGCTTCCAGTCGTTGCTCACGGGTCCTCTGTGAGGTGCGGTGCGGTGTTGGCGGACGGGTGAGGACGTCCGCGTAATGGCCTCGCGCGAGTCTCCGGCGAATACACCAGGACGTCGAGGATGTCGAGGCGGCCGCAGGGCTTCGGGGCGACGGCGGTCAGGCGGCCTTCCGGCCTCGCCCCGCTGCACGCCGCTCACCCTGCCATTCGGCGCCGGTCGTGCCCTCCGCCGTTTCCCGGCTCAGGATCCGGTTGAAGTTGCTCTGCTCGCCCGAGGCCAGCGTTTCCTGGTAGAGCAGGACGTAGTCGTTCTCGTCGAACTTCGCGAACCATTCGTCCCACGAGATCCGCTTCAGCGAATCCCCGTCGCCCTTGTAACCCGGGAAGTCCAGCCGGATCAGACCGGCATCATCAGGACGGTACGTCGACGCCACCGTTGAGGGCCAGCCGCCCCGGGCCTCCACCCACTCCCGGATCCGGTCGTGATCTGTCGTCAGGTATCGTTCGCCTGCCATGCCCTCACCTTCCGCTGTGGTCCCGTGGCGCGCGCCGGTGCTGACCGCGCGGTGCGGCGGCGGGACGCGTGCAAGGGGTTTGCCATGGCTCCCGGTTGCTGCTGGCGCCGACCGCGGTTTCCCCGGTGCGGCTCGAAGGACAGGACGAAAGGCGACCCTCCCCTTAGCCGGTTGCATTGGAATCGATGGAGTTCTGGATGGCATTAGAGGACAGCGGCCTCGAGCCACTGGATTCGCGGGCGTGCGCCTAACAATCATCGCCGCAGCAATGCTGCGTCAGCGCGCCTGACGGAGCTTCAGCTCGGGGGGCTCCATGAGGGCTGGTTCAAGGCCATGCGCGTCACTGGGAGTCACGCCTTGCTGAGATACCCGAACGGCCCCGGTACGGTCGTCACGGTGGACGGCTTTGAGACGTCAAATCCCGGCACGCTCTCAAAGGCTTCGCACGACGAGCCCAGCGCCGGCCAGCCGATCGAATTGCACTAATCCTGCGGGCGCTCGCCCACCACCTCGCGATAACACGCCAGCGTGCGCTCGACCGTCCTGTCCAGCGCGAACTCCTCCCTTGCCGTGCGCCTAGCCGCCTCCCCCAGCCGCGGCCCCAGCGTCTGGTCCGTGGCCGCCGTTTCGATCGCTGCCGCCCATGCCGACCTGTCGAGCGGCGGCACGAGGAGCCCATTTTCGTGGTGTCGGACGAGGTCCGGATTGCCTGCGGCGTTGGAGGCGATGACCGGTTTCCCCAGCGCCATGGCTTCGAGGAGCGCCTGGGACAGCCCTTCC
>DATMSC010000018.1:0-1928 GCA_035565595.1 Longimicrobiales bacterium
GGCTCGCCGAGTACCGCGACATCACCATCCAGAACGTGACCGTCACGGGCGCACGGCGCATCTTCTCCGCCAGCGGCCTGCCCGAGAAGTATCTCAGCTCGATGACCTGGGAGAACATCACCGCCGAAGGCGAGGAGGCCGGGTTCATCGAGTACGCCCGCGACTGGACGATGGAGAACGTCACCATCCGGACACCCGCTGGCGAGGCGGTCCGTTCCACGAACAACGAGAACGTGGAGCTGCCGGTGCCGGTGCAGTAACCATCGCCGTCACGGCCGACGGTGTGATCGACACGCTCGACAGCCCGTGGTGTCGACGCGGTCGCCCGTGACAATCGCACCACGGGCGGCTGTCGGTGCTCACGCGCGTGTCGCGACGGTCACGCCGGCGGCACGTTCTGGTTGGAACGGAACACGTTTTCCGGGTCGAACCTGGCCTTGACGGCGGCCAGCCGGGCCAGCGCGTCCGCCGGGTACGCGATCCGGCCGCCGGCCTCTCCCGCGTCCCCCATGAACCCGATGTAGCAGCCGCTGGTCTGCCGGAGGAAGCCGACGACGCCGGCACCCCACTCAGCGTTTTGTGCGGTCTGCGCGGGATCCTGGAAACCGGTGTTTACCACGGTGAGCATCCCGCTCGCACGACACGGGACCGCCGTCGCGTCCGCCGGCACTCGGCCGACCGCGCCGCCGAGCACGCGGAACTGCACCACTCGCATCGGCGCGGGTGCCCGCTGGAGCGCATCCACCACGGCCTCCGCGGTTGCCAGGTCGATCGTGTCACGGAAACAGGAGTGCGACGTGATGGCAGGCGGCAGAGGCGGCCCCTGCTGCTCGAACACCTCGCGGTAGCGGAGCGGGTGGACGCTGTCCATGAGCGGTGTGCCGAGAGCACGGATTCCCGCCGCGAACCGCTCGCCCGCCTCGGGGTCGCCCGCGTGCACGAAAGCCACCATCATGATCATGCGGCCGTGGTGCTCGGGCGGGATGAACGGCAACGGCGGCGCGGGCGCGACGTTGACCATACCTGAAACGTCGTCCGGCGCTTCCCTGAATCGATCCACCACCTCCACGATGCGGGCCGGCGTCGCGGGGAGGATCATGAAACCGCCGTACACCCGGTCGATTTCGTGGAGTCGGTACTCGAACCGCGTCACGACGCCGAAGTTTCCGCCGCCGCCACGCAATGCCCAGAAGAGGTCGGGGTTGGTGGTCTCGTCCGCCTGCACGACCTCGCCGGTCGCGGTCACGACCTCCGCGGCCAGCACGTTGTCGACAGTCAGGCCCACCTTGCGGTGCAGGTACCCGACGCCGCCGCTCAACGTGATACCGCCGATGCCGACGGTGCCCGTGTCTCCGAAGCCGACCGCCAGTCCGTGCTCGGCGGCCGTGGCGGTGAACTCGCCCGCCTTGAGGCCGGTCCCGGCCCACGCGGTTCGCTCTGTCGGGTCGATCTCCAGCGCGCGCATGTCGCGGAGGTCGATCAGTACGCCGCCTTCCACCGCGCTGTGACCAGCCGGACTGTGTCCGCCGCTCCGGACCGCCACCGTCAGGCCGAACTCCCGGGCCGTCAACAGGGCATGTGCTACGTCCGCCGCCGATACCGGCCTGACCACGGCCGCCGGGCGTCGATCGAACATCGCGAAGAACGGACGCCGCGCCTCGTCGTAGAGCGGATCGTCCGGCGCGAGTACGGATCCGGCCAGGCCGGTGCGAAGTCGATGCACTACGTCGGTCGCTGGGTCGACCACGGGATGGTTCATGGCGTGACTCCGGGTCTTGGACGGCGGTACGTCGTGAACTCGCCCCTTCTCCTCTGACGCGCGAACGGTAATGCTTAAAGTGCACTTGAAGTCAAGCGCGACGACGCGTACCGTACGCGCCATGACGATCGAGCGCCACGACGCGCAGCGCCGCTGGACCACCACGTTG
>DATMSC010000019.1:0-2128 GCA_035565595.1 Longimicrobiales bacterium
CCAGAAGCGTTCCTCGGCCACCGGATCGTCGCTCCCGGCGAGTAGAATGCTCAGCTCGGCTCCCATCCCGCTCAGCGGCGGGCGCTCCGACGTGGACTCACCCAGGTGCCGGAGCCATCGGAGCCGGCGTGCGGCACGAAGGCGGAACCCGCTCGCAAGGAGATCACAGGCTTCGCGCGAGGGTGTGCCGACGCCGGGCAGGGAGGCGGACTCGGGCTCCGGCACCGACCGGTTGGCCGGCGACGCGGGCCGATCGGCCGCGGACCTTTCCTGGCGCGATCGTCCTGGGGGCGGAGTCGTGCCCAGATCGGCCGGCGAAGGAACCCGGCCGTTCCCGGATTGCGGCGCCAATTCGACCGGCGCCTCTCCTCTCCGCTTGCGCGTGCCTGCCGGGCTCATGGCACCTCCACCCACCGCGGCGCCGATTCGGCGCCGTTCACCAGCACGCGGAGCGGGACGTGGGACCCCGACGCGAGCCCCGCCGGGAGCCTCGCCTCGATCGTGTCGTCCGCCGTGATGGCGAACTCACCTGGATTCAGCGAACCGGCCGTCCCGGGAGTCGCGCGGTCCGGGCCGAAGAACAGCTCGACGTCTTCCGGCTCGAGCTCGGCGTGCTGGAAGGTATAGCCCTGGAGCTGGAAGACTCCGGCGGCGTCGGGTGCCGAGATGCCGTCGATCCGTGGCGTGATCGTGAGGGGAACTGCGTTCGACGTCTGCGGGAAGGCGCGCACGCTGCCGTCGGGCATGGTGCGGTACGTCGTCACCCGGACCCGCGCGCTGTGGATCCCGGGGAGCACCGCTTCACCATCGACGGTTTCGCGTACCGTCGCGATCAGACGGGTGTCGGCGCCGAGCACGCCCCATCCGGCGTCCGTCACCCGATCCTCGGTCCAGCGCGCGCTGCGGAGCACGATCTGCACGTCATCGCCGGAGAGATCGGATCCGTGAAGCGTGAACTGCTCGCCGACCGGTACCTCGGCAGGGCGCAGCACCAGCTCCTGCGGTACGGCGACGCCGGGGATGTTGAACTCCAGGCGGTTCTCGCTCGCCGTCAGGCGAGGCGCGCCGCGGACGAAGGTCTGCACGCCGTAGTGGCGGACACGGCCGGTCCGGACCGGCGGCGGTTCAGACTCGAGGAGCACGACCGACGCTTCGTAGTACGCCGCCGTCCGCACCGACGTCGAGCCGGCGGTCCAGTAGTCCGCGGCGTCCGTCTCTTCCACCGGCTGGAGCCGGACACGGATCCGGTTCCCGGCGCCGTCCAGCCCCACCGCCTGGAGGATGTTCACGCCGTTGACGACCGTGGAGTCGTCGAGCACCGGCACGTCGTGGAACGCCTTGAGCCCGCACCCGAAGAGGAGCTGCGCCTCGTACATGGTCGGCGCCGACTCGGTGCCGTTCACCGCCATCTGGTAGTACAGCGTGAGTCCGAGCGGCTGGTGCCTGACCGGCGTTCCCGGGAGTCCGGGGTCCGCGACGTTCCGGGTGTGCGGCTCCTCCCGCACGTGGTAGAGGTAGAGCCCGAGCTGGTTGACGGCGATCCGGTCCGGCGGCAGGGGGGTCACGCTGGGCGTGGGCCTCGGTTGCCACGCCGGCGAGGCGGCAATGTGCTCTTCGAGCACGCGCACCAGGGCGCGGGTCACCAGCGAGAGGTCGAGGAGCGCCATGCTACATCTGCCCCAGGCCGAACGTTCTGCGCGTCGGGTGCGACGTCGGCGGCGCGGTCCTGGCCCGCGGGCGAGGCGCCGGTCGCGGTGATGCCACGGTCCTCGGCGGCGGCGGTGTCACCACCTCCACGTGCAGCTCCTCGATGACGAGCTTCGGCTTCTGCGGCGCGGGTGGCACGTCGCGGTCCCGGTTCGCCGGCACGAGCTGCCGCAGCTGGGCTGGCGGGACGGCGCGATCGCGGTCCGCCGGGTGGCGCTCGACGGTCCGACCCTCCCGGGCCGCTATTTCGGGCTGCGCGTGCGCGGGTTGAGGGGTCGAGCGAGAGACAAGCGGCTCCTCGGGGCCGGGATGTCGACGCGGCGAGGTGCGGGCGTCGGGCGCGGGCACGGTCGCGAACGGCTCGACGCGCGGCTGGTGCGCCGGAGCCGCGGTCCTATCCCGTAATCCGGCTCGGCCGGCG
>DATMSC010000020.1:0-6380 GCA_035565595.1 Longimicrobiales bacterium
GGACGATGCACCACCCGGAATCGAGGTGACCGCGATCGACCGGCGTGACCGTTTCGTTTTCACGCCGCTCCTCTACGAGTACCTGGCGGACGAGCTGGAAGTCGACGTCGTCGCGCCGAAACTCTCCGAGCTCGTACCCGAAGGTGTACGCCTGCGACAGGCTGAGGTGGTCGAAATTTCGGTCGAGGAGTGCCGCATCCGGCTGGACGACGGCAGCGCTCTCACCTTTGACACGCTGGTGCTGGCGCCGGGATCCGTGCCAGTGTATCACGGTGTTCCGGGCGCAGAGCGCAATTCTTTCCCGTTCTACTCGCTCGATGATGCCGACCGGTTGAAAACCGCGCTGCGCTTGCGCGACTGGGCGGCAGGCGGTCTCCCGGTAGCGGTCGTCGGCGGCGGAGTGGTGGGGATCGAGCTGGCGTTCGCGCTCACGGAGCTGGTGGGAAGCAACGGAGGCGCCGTGAAACCGCCCGTCGTCGTACTCGAGGCCGCCACCGACATCCTGGCGGGCGTCGACGATTCGGTGCGCGCGATGGCCCGCCGCAAACTGGACGAGCTGGGGATCGAGCTCCGCACGGGTGTACGGGTTGAGGAAGTCGAGGAGTCAGCGATCACCTTCCAGGCGGACGGACGACGCGAGCGGCTGGAGACTGTCGCCGTTGCGTGGACGGCCGGGATCCAGCCAAACCCGATACTGGACATGCTCCCCGCCGAGCGGCAAGGGAAACACGGCGTGACGGTCGCGCCGACGCTCCAGTTGCCGGCCGCGAACCATGTCTTCGTGGTCGGCGACGCGATTGCGTATCCGGGTCGCGCGGACGGCGAACCGCCGCTGCCAGATACGGCGCAGGCCGCGCTCCAGGAGGCACCGGTGTGCGCGACGAACGTCAGGCGTTTGATCGGCAATCGCAAGCAGCTCCGCGAATTCCAGTACGATGGCATGGGCGAGTTCCTGCGCGTAGGACATGGCAAGGCCATCGCCAACATTCGCGGTGCGGTCGTCGACGGGGCCGCGGCGGCGCTCGCGCGCAGGGCCGCGTACCTCTTGCGAATGCCGGCGTGGGCGGTCCGCAGCGCGGCCGTCCGGCAATGGCTCACGTGACCACTGCACTCGCCGCACGACCTGGGGGATCCGGAGATCCGGTGAGGGGATGACCCGACGACGCGTACTGACCGGCGACAGGCCGACCGGGCGCCTGCACCTCGGCCACTGGGTCGGCAGCCTCGAGAACCGTGTGCGCCTCCAGTACGAGCACGACTGCTACATCATACTTGCCGATCTCCACACGCTGACGACGCGGCCGGAGCGCGATTCGATCGCCGGGATCCCTGAGAACATCCGCGAGACGGTGCTCGACTATCTCGCGGTGGGGATCGACCCCGCGCGGTGCACGATCTTCGTTCAGTCCGCGATCCGGGCGACGTACGAGCTGGCCGTGCTCCTGGGGATGCTCGTGACGGTCCCGCGGCTGGAGCGGGTGCCGAGTATCAAGGCGATGGCGGTTGCAGCGCACCTGGACGCCGTGCCCTTCGGTCTCCTGGGCTACCCGGTGCTCCAGGCCGCGGACATCCTGGTTGCTCGGGGAGAGCTGGTTCCCGTCGGGCGGGACAACGTGCCACACGTCGAGGTCACCCGGGAAATCGCCCGGCGGTTCAACCGCCTCTATGGCGAGACGTTCGTCGAACCGGAGGCGCTGGTCAGCACCGCCCCGACACTGCCGGGGATCGACGGCGTCCGCAAGATGTCGAAATCGCTCGGCAACGCGATACTCCTCTCCGACCCCTCTACGACGGTCCACGAGAAGGTCATGCGGATGTACACCGACCCCAGGCGCATCCGCGCGGACATACCGGGGGAGGTCGAGGGGAATCCGGTATTCCTCTACCACGATTTGTTCAACGCCGACAGGGATGAAGTCGAGGAGCTGAAGGCGCGCTATCGCGCAGGACGGGTCGGGGACGTGGAGGTCAAGCGGAAGCTGGCGCGGGCGATCGACGCCTTCCTCGAGCCGTTCCGCGCGAGGCGCGCGGAGCTGGTGTCCATGCCCGGGCTGGTCGAAGAGGTGCTGCACGCCGGGAATGCGCGCATGCGCGAGATCTCCGCCGGAACGATGGATCGCGTCCGCAGTGCAATGGGGATGAACTACTTCCGTTGACTCCCACCCGCCGGGCGGGCCTCGCACTGATCTTGCCCCGTGATCGTCGGGGACAGGGTTGGAGGCGGTGGGCCATGGAACGACTCCTGACCGGCGGGTCTCGGGATTCAGCAAAGCGACGCGTGCCGCTCCTGCTCACCGCGCTGGTGGTCGCCACCGGCGTGGCGGCGGGGTGCGGCGGCCGGGTGGTGGTGGACCACGGAGCCGCCACGGACACGGCGGTGCCGGCAGTGGTGGGTCCTCCCGGAGGCGCTCTCGTCCTGGCCGGTGGCGGGGCGATCGGCCCGGAGATCATGGGCCGGTTCCTCGAGCTGGCCGGCGGCCGCAACGCCCCGATCGTGCTCATTCCCACGGCGAATGCAGTCGACGGCGGCAACTACGACGCCGATACCGGACTCGGGTTGCTCCGCGCTGCCGGTGCCCGGAACATCACGGTGCTGCACGCCGCCACGCGTTACGACGCGAACAGCGACGAATTCGTGGAGGCGATTCGCGGGGCGGCGGGCGTCTGGTTCCTCGGCGGTCGCCAGTGGCGGCTCGTCGACGCCTACCTGAACACGCGGGTGCACGAAGAGCTGAACCGGCTCCTTGCCCGCGGCGGCGTGATCGGCGGATCATCCGCCGGCGCGTCGATCCAGGCTTCGTTCCTGATTCGCGGAGCAAAAGCCGGGAACCACATCGTCGTCGACCGGGACTATCAGGAAGGCTTCGGGTTCCTGAAGGACGTGGCCGTGGACCAGCACCTGCTCGCACGCGGCCGGCAGGACGACCTCGTCGACGTCATCGCGGAGCGGCCGCACCTCCTCGGCATCGGGCTCGACGAAGGCACCGCAATCGTCGTGCGGGGGGACACCTTCGAGGTCATCGGCGCGAGCAAGGTGGCCGTATACCAGGCCCGCCTGGAAGGGGGTGAGGTGAAGGCCTCGTACCGGTTCCTGGAGCCGGGCGACCGCTACGACATGCGTGCACGCACACCGCTGGACTGACGTTCAGCGACTGGCCGGGTGCTGCGGGCGAGATTCTTTCGCGGCGACGTGAGGAGGCGTTGCCCCGAGAGGTCAGATCCCGGGTCGACCGTCGACGACGGCACCCCACACCGATTCCGGCTTGAAGCACACGGCGTGGCCCCACTCGTCTTCGAACCAGAGCGGTTTCCCGTGTCGCAGTCGGTAGAGGATGCGGCGCTGGAGCTCGACCGCGGCGCGCGACCACCGGGCCCGAAACGTGATTTCGCCTTCGTCGGTGGCGAGACGAACCACGACCGTGGGGATGCGGCTACGGAACGGCACCAACGAGTAGTAGTAACCCATGCCCGTATGGTAAGCACAGGCGCCGTTCCGTGCAATCTCACGTCACAGGGTTGCCGCTTCCCCGGGCCGAGGTAGAGTTCAAACACCCCTGGCACGCCAGAGCGCATCCATCTTCTCGAGCGCCGGCGCCACGTGCTCCCGCCATTCGGGAAGGGCGTAGATCCCGTCGGTTGGCGGGTACGGTCGCGGGTCGCACGGCTCGCGGCCGAGGACCGTTCTGGCGGCTGCGATCAGCGCCGCCCGGGTTTCGACCATCCGCTGGTGGAACGCCGTGGCGGGACCGGCGAAGGGACTCATGTTCTGCGCGCTCGGGTGCAGCAGCCAGAGGATCGCCGGGAGCGGCGAGTCGCCCCAGGCCGTTCGCCATTCGACGAAAAACGGCTCGGATGGCGCCAATGCGTCCGGCCACGACGTCGCATTGCCCCGCCGAATCCCCGCCGCCTCGATCCGGGCGGTCGTCGGCAGACGGACCGGCCAGGGATCGGCGGTGTCGCCACTGGAGCGGTCCGCGACGAATGCCGGGCGCGTCGCGAGCCCGACCGCGGCCACTGCCGTCCGCAGCGCCACCGCGCCGAGCAGGACGACGAGGCGAGGCCCCGCCGCGAGAATCGTGTCGCGGAGCAGGTGGACGCTGGTGGCGTAGCCGCCAATGGGAGCGTTGATCTCGGTGGTCGTCGGCTCGCCGCCGCCGCGGGCCGGCAACTGATTCAGCGCGGCGGCGATGAAGGTTTCATTGCGGTTGATGCCGATGCTGCTGAAGAGGACCTCGAGGTTGGCTCCGGCAACGTCGCCGCCAAAGGGGATGCGCGTGCCGTGGGCGCCGCGTGGGCCGGAACCCTTGCCCCCTGCATTGCCGGGTGCGGCACCGATCCAGAGGATCTCGACTCGCCGCCACGGTCCGTTGCGGCGGGACCAGACCACCGGGCGGTCGAGCGGCTCGCCCGATGGCGCCGCGCACGGCCGCATCAGCCACTCGTCCCCGGCGCACGCGGCGTGACCGCGGTGCGCGGTGCGGAAGATCGCGCGAAAGCGCGCGGCCTCTTCGGCGCGCTGTTCCGGTTGCACGCGCGTCATGACCGGGTCCCGCGGCGATCGGCTGGCGTCAGATGCTGTCGAGGAGGTCCTCGATGGCTCGCGCCACGGCGTCCTGCGCCCGCCCGGCCATGAGGTTGTCGAGCATTTCACGGACGTCGCCGGCTACGTTGTCCGGGTGGTTCCGGTGACGTGCGGTGCGCACGACGTTGCCCAGCGGGAGCAGGGCCATCTGAGGCGGATCGGGGTCGCGCGCGCGCCAGCTGCTCTCGATTTCCGGCGGCGGCGCGGGCACGCTGGCACGCCACGGCTCCTCTTCGATCGACGGCTCGTCGGGCCGGAAGAGCTCGGAGTCTACGGGCACCATCAGGCAGATGCGCCCGTCGATGTTGCCCTCGGCGTCCTCCGTTGCCGCGAGCGCCAGCCGCACCGGCGAGTCGAGCAGCCTGCGCATGAGCTGCACGGCTTCCGGCGGCATCACACCTCGCGCAATCATATTCCGGCGATAGTAATAGGCGACTCCGACGCTGCCTTCAGGCACCGCGTCGTGCTCCACCGGTTGCGCCTCGAGCATGACTGGCTCGGGGTACGTCACGATTACGATCTGATCCATGTCGGCCTCCTCGCATGTAGCCCCGGATCGGGTGCAGAGTTCCGGGCGGCCGGCGGATTGGCTGTGCCGACATCGGGCTCCGGTCGTCCGCGGCTGCGCGGGGGATTTCAGTCATTTCGGGGGTGGCGTGGCGCTCAGGCGCGGGGGCGCCGTTCGATCGCGGATGCGATCGACAGGACCGCGACACCAACCAGCACGATGATGCCGACCAAGATCCACGTCCGCGATACGCCGAGCAGGCTCGCGGCCATGGCCAGGCCGGCGATCAGGATAATGAAGCCGAGTACGTACAGCACGTACGACATCGAGTGTCCTCCGCGAGGTGGCGCATGCGACCGGGGAGGGCGCAAGCCCGGTGCCAGTCGTCATGCACTCGGAGGCACACGAGGTCGATACGAGTCGGGAATGGGCCCGGCACAACGGGCCGGACGGCACGACAGTGACGGCGGATGACGAGGCTCTAGCCGGCTTTGGCCTTGCGCGCACGGGGAGTGCCCGGGCGGATGCTGAGGGCGGCCTCGACCAGCTCCCGCTGCTGTCGCTCGTGCACGTTGGCATAGCCCTCCGCCGGGCTCGCCCGCTCCGGACGACCGACGTAACGGAGCGGCACGCCGTCGCCCATGGCCGCGCGCAGGCGGGATTCCACGTAGCACCACGCGCCCATGTTCTTCGGTTCCTCCTGGACCCAGAGCACTTCCCTGAGTCCAGGATACCGCTTCACGACCTCCGCGACGTGATCGGCGGGGAAGGGGTAGAGCTCTTCGATCCGGGCGATGGCTATCTGTCGCGCGTTTTCGCCCTGGGCCCCGTCGACCAGGTCATAGTAGACCTTGCCGGTGCAGAAGATGAGGCGAGAGACCTCGTCCGCCCGCGCGGCAGCCGTGGCGTCGTCGAGGACGGGGTGGAACGTCGAATCCACCAGCGCCGAGACGGAGGACACGGCCCGCGGATGCCTCAGCAGGCTCTTTGGCGTGATGGCCACGAGCGGTCGCGGACTCTTCATCCTGGCCTGGCGGCGCAGGACGTGGAAATACTGTGCCGGTGTCGTGCAGTTCACGACGAATACGTTGTCCTCGCCGGCGAGCTGAAGGAACCGCTCGACGCGCGCGCTGGAGTGCTCGGGACCCTGGCCCTCGTACCCGTGGGGAAGGAGCAGCGCGAGCCGCGAGCGCTGCCCCCACTTCGCCCTCCCGGCGGCCACGAACTGGTCGATGATCACCTGCGCAGCGTTTGCGAAATCACCGAACTGCGCCTCCCAGATCACGAGGG
>DATMSC010000021.1:0-5899 GCA_035565595.1 Longimicrobiales bacterium
CCAGCATCGCCGGACCCCGCCGGCCGCAGGACCGGGTGCCGTTGTCGAAGGCCAAGGTCTCGTTCGCGCAGGCGGTCCGCGATCTCGCGGGCGCTTCGGCCACCTCGCCAACGGTGAAGCAGCTCTCGACGTGGGTCGGTGAGGGCGGAGATGGCGTCAGCGTCGCCGTCGAGCCACAGCGTCCGGCGGTCAAGTGCAAGCTGGACGACACCGAGTTCGAGCTGCGCGACGGTTCGGTCGTCATCGCGGCCATCACGAGCTGCACCAACACTTCGAACCCATCGGTCATGCTCGGCGCCGGGATCCTGGCGCGGAAAGCCGTCGAGCGGGGGCTGCGCACGCCGCCGTGGGTGAAGACGTCGCTCGCGCCGGGGTCGACGGTCGTCACCGAGTACCTGAACAAGGCCGGGCTCACGCCGGCGCTCGAGCAGCTCGGGTTCCACCTGGTCGGCTACGGCTGCACCACCTGTATCGGCAACAGCGGCCCGCTCCCGGAGCCGATCTCGAAGGCGATCGACGAGGGCGACCTCATCGCCGTGGCGGTGCTCTCCGGGAACCGCAACTTCGAGGGTCGTATCAACCCCGACGTCCGTGCCAACTACCTCGCCTCGCCGCCGCTCGTGGTCGCCTACGCGCTCGCGGGACGCATGGACATCGACCTGTACAACGAGCCGATCGGCACCGACCAGGACGGCCGCTCCGTCTTCCTGCGCGACATCTGGCCGACGCAGCAGGAGGTGAACGAGGCCATTGCGTCCGCGATCGACTCCGAGATGTACCGCCGCCAGTATGCGGGCGTGTTCACCGGCGACGAGCGGTGGCGGTCGCTCCCCACGCCCGAGGGCGAGCTGTTCGAGTGGTCGCCGGACTCCACCTACGTGAAGCACCCGCCGTACTTCGAGGACATGTCGCTCGAGCCGGAGTCGGTCGAGGATCCGAGCGGGCTCCGCGTACTCGCGCTGCTCGGCGACAGCATCACCACGGACCACATTTCGCCCGCGGGCTCGATCAAGAAGGACAGCCCGGCGGGGCGCTACCTGCTGGAGCGGGGCGTCGAGGTCCGCGACTTCAACTCGTACGGCGCCCGCCGCGGCAAGCACGAGGTGATGATGCGCGGGACCTTCGCCAACATCCGCCTGCGCAACCAGCTCGTTCCCGGCGTGGAGGGCGGGTACACGCTCCACCTCCCGAGCTGCGAGCAGATGAGCATCTACGACGCCGCCATGAAGTATCAGGCGGAAGGCGTAGGGACGATCGTGATCGCGGGGAAGGAGTACGGCACCGGGTCGTCGCGCGACTGGGCGGCCAAGGGCCCGCGGCTGCTGGGGGTGCGTGCCGTCCTCGCCGAGAGCTACGAGCGCATTCACCGGTCGAACCTGGTCGGGATGGGCGTGCTCCCGCTCCAGTTCGCGGCAGGGGAGAACGCCGCCTCTCTCGGCCTGACCGGTCACGAGGTCTTCGACATCGCCGGTCTTGCGGAACGGATCACCGACGGCTTCGCGAAGAGCCGTGACGTGACCGTGCGCGCCACGGCGCCGGACGGTTCCACGAAGGAGTTCACGGCGATCGTCCGGATCGACACGCCGCAGGAGACCGAGTACTACCGCCACGGCGGGATCCTCCAGTACGTGCTCCGGCAGCTCATCCGGCGGGACGCCGGCAACGTGGCGTGACCGGATGCGGTTCCGGAGGACCGGAACCTGGGACGTGATGGATCGTACTCGAGAAAGGAGGGCGCCAGGTGGCGCCCTCTACTTCATCTACGGGGACACAGACTGATGGAGAGAGGGAACCGCAGCGGCCGCACCGACCCGGTCGAAATCGGACCGACGGAAGACGCGAGCCAGCTACGCATACGCTGGTCCGACGGCCACGTTTCGGAATACACGCCGTTCTACCTGCGGGTGAACTGCCCCTGTGCCGGTTGCGTGGACGAGTTCACCGGCGCGCCGCTCCTCGACCCGGACGACGTGCCCGAAGACGTCTACCCGCTGGCGATCCGCTATGTGGGACGCTACGCCATCCGCTTCGACTGGAGCGATGGCCACGCCACAGGGATCTATCCCTATGAAATGCTCAGAGGGATATGTCCGTGTTGTCGGACGGCAGAGGGCTAGGGCTGGGGCTGAGGCCAGGGCTAATCCGGGCCACGCCGCCGCGCTGCCGACGGCAGCAGTCCCGGTAGCTGGCACGATTCACGACGGCCGGACGAGGACGGAACGGAATGCCGCCGGTCACCTACCCCCGGAAGCCATTAGCCCTTGCCTCAGCCCCAGCCCTATGCCGTCACCGGCACGCCTCCTGCACATCGGCCAGTACGCAGTCGGACGCCGAAAAAGGAGCGGGTCATGCACAACACGATCGAGCGCTATTCCGAGCAGCACCGAGAGGAAGCGCTATCGGAGCTCAGGGCGGAGCTGGCGGAGTTCAGTCACGACGGTCTGGTCCAGCTCAGGGAGGACCTCCGGCGAGGCGGGGTGATTCGCGGGAGCTGGGCGGGTTGCGTCATTTCCTACAAGCGGGGTGCGGCCGGTTCCGCGCGCCGCGACCGGCTCGGCCGCGCGCGCAACGCGTTCACGGTGCTGTGGGACAACGGCTGGCTCACCGAGGAAGAAGTGGGCGACATTGTCGAGGCGGAGCTGGCACGGCGCCGGTCCACGACTCCGGATCCGGCGCCCACGCAGGTGGACACCGTTCCCACCACGAGCTGACGTCCCGCCGTCGCTTCGGGCCGACCGGCCGGCGGGCCGGCCGGCGAGTCCGCACCGGGTTCCTTCGCTTGACCTGACCCGGCCGGTGATCTAGATTTCAAAACTGTGGAGCGGAGGGTTTCGGCCCTCCGCTCTGCATGTCGGGCCTGTAGCTCAGCTGGGAGAGCGCCTGGTTTGCAACCAGGAGGTCACCGGTTCGATCCCGGTCAGGTCCACCTCGTCGCGGGAAGCCCCGCCGGCCGGAGCCAGGCGGGGCTTTCCTTATGGGCGCCGCGCCGCCATTCATCAGGTTCGGCGATCCGGTCGTCAGGGTCCGCCGAGGTCGACGCCGCGGACCCAAGCGTCCTGCCCCAGGGTACGGAAAGGAATCGCGCACAGCCGGGCGCGCGGTCCCGCGGAGCAGCGGAGTGCCGCGCGGAGAGCACAAAAAGGCGCGGTTCGAGCATCATCAAGGTAACGTGAAGACAGCGACGAACGCTGCAGCCGTGCCCTTCACGCTGGGGCCGGTCAGGAAATGGCTGGATGAGGTCGGCCGGGCCGCGCTGATGGCCTGGGCGATCCTGCGCATACTCCCGAAGCCCCGCCGCTACGTGGCGGCCGCGATCCAGCACGGCTACGTGATCGGTATCCGCTCGCTCCCGCTCGTGCTGGTCATGGCGGGGCTGGGCGGCGCGGTCACGTCGCAGCAGACGGGCGCGCAGTTCACCGGCAGCCTGCCGATGTGGGTGATCGGCAGCGTCGCCGCGGCGAGCGTGATCACCGAGCTCGGCCCGCTGCTCACGGCGATCGTGCTGATCGGACGCGTGGGCGCGAGCATCGCGGCCGAGCTGGCGACGATGCGCGTCACCGAGCAGATCGACGCGCTCCAGGCGATGGGCCGCGATCCGGTGGCACACCTCATCGTGCCGCGTGTGGTCGCGGGCGCACTCGTCACGCCGCCGCTCGTCATCATTGCGAATGCGATGGCGCTGGTCACGGCGCTGGTCGTCGGCGTGCTGGTCGTCGACGGGCTCACCGTTGCCGACTTCGTTTACGGGATGAGGTTCTATTTCCGGCCGTTTTCCCTGATCTTCTCGGCGATCAAGGGCTTTTTCTTCGGGCTGGCGATCACCTACCTCGCCTGTTACATCGGGATCAATGGCCGGGGCGGTGCCGAGGGCGTAGGCCGGACGACGACGGCGGCGGTGGTCGCGACCACGCTCGCGCTCATGATCGTCGACGTGGTCCTCGTTCCGCTGCTCAAGATGTGGTGAGTCGGACGGCGTGAGATGATCGAGTTCCGGAATCTGCACAAGAGCTTCGGTCGCGAGGAGGTGCTGCGCGGTGTCGACCTCGTGGTGCACGAAGGTGAGACGCTCGCGCTGCTCGGTCCGTCGGGGACGGGGAAGAGCGTGCTCCTCAAGCACGCGATCGGCCTGCTCGAGCCGGACGAGGGGGACGTGGTCGTAGATGGCGTCTCGATCTCGAAGGCCACGCCTGAGGAGCTGCGCCGGGTGCGCCAGCGCGTCGGTTACGTTTTTCAGAACGCGGCGCTCTTCGACTCGCTGACGGTCTTCGAAAACCTCCGTCTCGCGCTCGAGGGCGAAGAGGAACGGCGTCCGCTGAACGAGCTGCGCGAGGAGGCGAAGGAGCTGCTCGCGCGCGTGAATCTGGACGCCGATGTGCTGGACATGTACCCTTCCGAGCTCTCGGGTGGCATGCGCAAGCGCGTCGGTGTAGCGCGCGCGATCGCGAGCCGCCCGCGCTACCTGCTGTACGACGAGCCGACCACGGGGCTCGACCCGGTGAACGCGCAGAACATCGATTCGCTGATCATGGAGCTGCGCGAGCAGCTCGGTGTGACGGGAATCGTCGTGACGCACGATCTGGAGTCGGCATTCCAGGTAGCCGACCGGGTGGCGCTGCTGCACGAGGGGCGGGTCCGCGCGTCCGGTACGCCCGAAGAGATCCTTGCCAGCGAGGACCCGATCGTGGCTCGATTCGTCAGGCGGGGCCGGATCCAGCCTGCCGTACCGGTGTGAGCGGTCACGAGTGGCCGCCAGGAGGAGATAGATGGAGTTTCGTGGACGTCAACTGACCGCTCTGGGCTTCATGGTCCTGGTCGCGGGGTTCCTCTTCGTGTGGGGGATGTTCTACCTGTTGGGGAACCCGATCCTGGCCGGAGGCACCACGGTACTGGTGTCGATGGAGCACGGTGCCGGTCTGAAGCGCGGCGACCGCGTGCTCATGAACGGCGTCACGGTCGGTTCGGTCCGGGATGTCGAACTTGCCAGGAACGGTGGCGTCGTGGCCCAGGTACGGCTGGACGCCGGGGTCGAGCTGCCTGCCGATTCGCGGGCGCTGATCCGCGGTGACGTTTTCGGCGCCCACACCATGGATCTGGTTCCGGGGACTGCGCTGGTCATGCTCCAGCGTGGGGACACGATCGCCGGCTACGCCTCGCCGGAGATCTTCGACGTCCTCTCGGACCTGGGTGGACGGGCGACCGCGGTGCTCGGGAACGCCGACAACCTGCTCTCCCCGGAGGTCGCGGCCGACCTGCACGAGACGGTGTCCGTACTTCCGGAAAGCGCCCGTGAGCTGCAGGGTGCCATGGCCGAGCTGCGGGAGACGGCGGCGTCCCTCCGCCGTACGGCGGGTCTGGTCGAGCAGGCGGACCCTGGGGAGAGCCTTACACGCATCATGACCGAGCTCGAGTCGGGGACGCAGGCGCTGACCGATGCCGCCGAGAGCATGGGGCGGTCCATGGATGCGCTCGAGCAGGCGCTGTTGACGATGACGTCGATCCTCGCCAAGATCGATGGAGGCGAGGGTACGCTGGGGCGCCTGGTCAATGACTCCTCGCTCTACAGCGAGGTGGAGGCGACGCTGCGGGAGGTGAGGCAGCTCGCGACGGACATCCGGGAGCAACCTGGTCGTTTTATCGACTTGAGGATTTTCTAGCAGCAACAAGGCATTTCGGGAGGCGGGGCGCAGTTCCTGGCCGGGCACACGTATTGCGCCCGGGGCGGCAGGGCGGGAGGACCACTGGAGGACGGGGGCTCGCGACCGGGCCTGTACCCCGTCCTCCTTTGCGTATGCGGAGGTGGAGCGATGAGAGAGACGCTGGAGTCGGCGGGGGAAGCCAGCAGCCTGACGACGATTTGTCGGCTGACGGGTGACGAAGGCGGGCACTGGCGTGTCATGGT
>DATMSC010000022.1:0-2864 GCA_035565595.1 Longimicrobiales bacterium
GTGGTCCTGATCGCGGGATTGCTCGGGTCAGGCATCTACATGCGGATTCGCGACGTGGAGGAAACGGACGCGGTGACCGAAGAGGAGCTCCTGCGTCCGATCGTATCGGCGATGGAGGCGTTTCCGGCGGACATCGCAAACCCCGTGACGGTGGCGGAGGTGGTGCGCGACACGCTGGTCATGCGTGTGACGGCCCAGGGTGAGGCGTATTCCTTCCAGTCGGTGGGCGTCCGCTCACAGGTTTCCGGCCGGGTCGTCGAGGTCCGGGTCCGGGAGAACGATCTGGTTCCGGCGGGAGAGATCGTCGTCGTGGTGGATACGACGGACCTCCTGATCGCGCTGGAGCGGGCGCGGCTCCAGTATCGCCAGAGCGAGGTCAGCTTCGCCGAACAGTCCATTGCGGATGACCGTATCACGGACCCCGCGTTACGTGCGGAGCGTGAAGCCAACCTGCGCATCCGGAGCGGGCTCGCACAGGCCGAGCTCACGCTCCGGGAAGCCGAGCGAAACCTGGAAAACGCGCGTGTGAAGGTGCCGTTCGCCGGCCGGATCGCCGACATCAATGTCGTGCCGGGGCAGTGGATCGGTCCTGGCGACGAGCTGATGAAGGTGGTGCGCACGGACCCCATCCGCTTCGACGCATATGTACTGGACACTGACCTCCAGCACATTGCACCCGGGCGAGGCGCCCGGGTGGAGTTCAGGGCGTACCCCGGTGAGCGCTTCGAAGGGCGGATCGAAACCATCAATCCGGTGGTCGACGGCAACCGCCGGGCGCGCGTCACGATCTCCATCCCCAATCCGGACGGCCGTATCCTCGTGGGGATGTATGGCGAGGTGTCGCTGGACGCTCGCCGCTACCCGGACCGGATCCTGGTGCCGAAGAGCGCCGTGATCGAGCGGGACCGGAGCCCGGTGGTGTTCGTCTACCAGGGCGACGAGCGGGGCGGTGTGGCGATGTGGCGCTACGTGCGCCGCGGTCTGGAGAACGACGAACAGGTCGAGATCCTGTACTTCCCCGGCGAGGAGAGGTCTGATCCACTGGAGCCCGGCGAGCTGGTGCTCACAAGCGGCCACGCCACGCTGGTGCACCAGGCGCAGGTGCGCATCGTCGACAACGTACTGGTAGCGGGCGGCCGGCCGGAGTAGACTCGCCGGCGCGCCGACGGACTCTCATGGGGCGGCCACCACCGGGCCGCCCACGACTCCTTCCATTCGAGCAGCCATGTCGATGACCCCGGCAACACGGATTGGCTCCCTCGGCCTGTCGCTCGTGTTCGCGACGGCGTTCGGGTTGCACGCCCAGTCGCTCCCGGAGCCGCTGACGCTCGACGACGCACTGCGGATCGCGCAGGTGAACGGCCCGGCGTTCCGGAGCGCGACGAACTCGATGGAGCGTGCCCGAATCAACGAGCAACGCTCCTTCCGCAACACCTTCCTCCCGAGGATCTCGCCCAATCTGCGCCTCACCGGTAGATCCTACCGAAACTACAATGTCGAGGACTATGACGGATCGCTCCTCGACCAGCCACGGGTCACCGAAGGCCAGGGCAGCACCAGCGATCAGAGTGTCAGCATCAGCATGACGGTGTTCTCCGGCCCGGCGCTGATGAACTACTTCCAGCAGCGTGCCCAGGCGGATCTGGCCGAGGCCCAGTTCGACGCCGGCGTCCTCCAGGCGCGGGCGGCCGTGATCCGGCAGTTCTACGCCGCGTTGCAGGCGGACGACGCGATCGAGGTGGAGGAACGCCTCACGGCCCGAGCCGCACAGAACCTCGCCAACGTCGAACGACGGTTTGCGTTGGGAGGATCGCAGCTCGAAGAGGTGCTCAGCGCGCGCGTCCAGGTCCAGCGCAGCGAAGCGACGATCCAGCGCGTACGTGGCGAAGCCTACAAGGCACGCATGGAGCTGCTGGAAATCCTGGGGGTCGATGCAGATGCCGATTTCGAGCTCGCGGGCATGCTTCCGGAGCCGTTCGACCCGGAATTGCTGGACGTCGACGCTCTCGTAGCCCGTGCCCTCGAGTCGAGCCCCCGCATGCGGCAGGCTGAGGCGTCTTTGCGATCCACCCGTGCGAGCTCCCGCGCTTCGCTGCTCCAACGCCTCCCCATTCCGACGATCAATGCGAGCGCATCGTGGTCCCGGTCGCGGTCGGCGCAGGATTTCGGGGCCGTGGTCGATCTCAATCCCCGGAACACGAGTTACAACATCAACTTTTCGCTTCAGGTGCCCATCTCGATTCCATACCTGGATTTCAACGCGGACGCCCAGAGAGCCCTCGACCACCTGAACCTGGTGGACGCTGAAGAGGCTGTGCGCCGCGCCCGGGTGGAGATCGCGAACGATGTACGCGCGGCGTTGATCGACCTTCGCAATGCCTACAGCAACGTAGTTCTCGCGGAGACCGAGGCGGAGCTGCGGCGTGAGCAGGTTGCGATCATGGAGGAGCGGCTTGCCGCGGGCGGGAGCGTGGATTTCCTGCGCTTCGAGCAGATCACCGATCAGGCCGCGGACGCGGAGCGAGCTGTGCTGAACGCTCGCATCGGGTTCCAGAACACGCTCCTTGCCCTGGAGCAGATCGTCGGAGCGGAGGTGAGGCCCTGACATGTCGCTCCCGTCGCGTTCGATCCAGCGGCCGGTGGCGGTGTCGATGCTTTTCGCCGCCGTCACCTTCCTCGGCCTCATATCCGTCACCCGTCTCCCGGTCGATCTGCTCCCGGACATCAGCTACCCGCGGCTGGTGATCTACACGCAGTACCCCGACATGGCGCCGGCCGAGGTCGAGCAGCAGGTGACCCGCCCCATCGAGAACGCGGCGGGGCAGGGCGTGCAGCGACTCGAGCGCATCGAGAGCATCTCGAGA
>DATMSC010000023.1:0-4467 GCA_035565595.1 Longimicrobiales bacterium
TCATGTTCTCGACCACCCCCAGCACCCTGGTGTTGACGCGTTCGAACATGCGGACCGCGCGCCGGACGTCTCCTGTGGAGACGTCCTGTGGCGTGGTGACCAGGACCGCGCCGTCTACGTCAATGGTCTGTACGAGAGAAAGCTGGGCATCACCTGTACCCGGTGGCATGTCGACGATCAGGTAGTCGAGCGCGCCCCACTCCACCTGTTCGATGAACTGGCGCAGGATGCCGGAGATGAGCGGGCCGCGCATGATCGCGGGCTGCTCGTCCTCCAACAGGAATCCCAGGCTCATCAATCGGACGCCGTGCGCGCTGAGCGGCACGATCTTCTCCTTGCCGCGTGTGCCGCTCACTTGCGGCTTGCGGCGTTCCCCGAACATGAGCGGGATGTCCGGACCGTAGATGTCCGCGTCCAGGAGGCCAACGGCGTGCCCTGCCGCCGCCAGCGCGGCCGCGATGTTCGCGGCAACCGTCGACTTGCCGACACCGCCTTTTCCCGAGCTGACGGCCACGACGTGGCGAACATCCGGCAGAACGTTGGGGTCGGGCGTCGGGGCGGGAACGGATCCAGGTCGGAGCTCGCGTCGGGGGGCGCGCGGGCGGTCGCTACCGCCGCCCGGAGCCTGCGGCAGCTTTACGTCGATCTTGACGCCCGTCACTCCGGGCACTGCCTCCACTGCAGCGCGTACTTCGCGCACCAGTGAACCGGGATCTGCGGGGAGCAACGCGAACTGCATACGGACGCGGCCGCTTTCATCCACCTCGAGCTGGCGAACCTGTTTGCCAGCCACGACGTCGCGGCCTGTCCGTACGTTGTTGACCCGCGCAAGCGCGGCGAGGACGCGCTCCGACACGTCCTTCGGATCGATCGTCAAATTGATCTCCTTTCAAGGAAACGGCCGGTGCCCCCTGGAGGGCACCGGCCGTCCCCGAGGCCGTATGCCGCGCTCAGTGCGCGAAAACCGCTTTCACCTCAGGGACGGCCATCATGATCCGTTTCTCGATTCCCTGTTTCAGGGTAACGGAGGAGATGGGACACGACCCGCAGGCGCCCGTAAGCCGGAGCCGGACAATGCCGTCCGCCTCGTCGTAGTCGACGAGCTCGACATCGCCGCCATCCGCATGGAGCGCCGGGCGGATACCCGTCAGGACCTCCTCGATCTTCTCCCGCCCGTTCATGGGCCAACAACCCTCGTGCTGGGCCTTCGAGCTCTCTGCCCGGTCGGGCAATCTACCGTTCGGCTGTACCCCGGGTCAACGCTTTCGGTCCGCCGCCAAGCCGCCCGGCCCCGCTGTTGCGCGGCCCGCGTCTACCGGGCACATTGGCCCGAAACAGGCAGAATCGCGTCCCGCGACTCCACCGGCGCTGATCGCACCGTCCCCCCATTGGAGACCGAACCGACATGACCGCTGGATTCCGAACGCCCGACCCGATCAACGAGCCCGGCTACGATTACGCGCCCGGCAGCCCCGAGCGTATGACGCTCGAACGCCGGCTCGCGGAAATGACTGGCCAGCGAATCGACATCCCCCTGTTCATTGACGGCGCCGAGGTGAGAACCGGCGACACCTTTCCCGTCGTCATGCCGCATGTCCACGGGCACGTCCTCGCCGACGCGCACCGTGCAGGTGCCGTGGACGTGAACCGTGCGATCGAAGCGGCGCTGCGGGCAAGGCGCGAATGGGCGGCGTGGCCGTGGGAGGCGAGGGCGGCGGTATTCCTCCGCGCCGCGGAGCTGCTGGCGGGAGAATGGCGGGCCACCCTGAACGCGGCCACCATGCTCGGCCAGAGCAAGACCGTGCACCAGGCCGAGATCGACTCCGCGTGCGAGCTGATCGACTTCTTCCGGTTCAACGTGGCGTTCGCCGATCGGCTCTACCGCGACCAGCCGATTTCGGCCCGCGGAGCCTGGAACCGGATGGACTACCGCCCCCTCGACGGCTTCGTCTATGCGGTCACGCCGTTCAACTTCACATCGATCGCGGGCAATCTCCCTACCGCACCCGCGATCATGGGGAACACCGTGGTGTGGAAACCGGCCACCGCCAGCCTGTTCAGCAGCTACTACATCATGAAGCTGCTCGAGGCGGCGGGGCTCCCGCCCGGCGTCATCAACCTGGTGAGCGGCTCCGCTGGCGAGATCACTGACGTGGTGATGAGGCACCGGGACTTCGCGGGACTCCACTTCACCGGCTCGACTGCCGTCTTTCAATCGCTCTGGCGGAAGGCGGCGGAGAACCTCGGCGGCTATTCGTCGTACCCGCGGCTCGTGGGGGAGACGGGCGGCAAGGACTTCATCGTTGCGCACCCCAGCGCCGATACGGGCGCTCTACGCACTGCGATCATCCGGGGGAGTTTCGAGTACCAGGGTCAGAAATGCAGTGCCGCTTCGCGAATCTACATCCCCGAAACGCTCTGGGCGCGCATGCGGGACGATCTCATTTCCGAGATCGAGGGGATCGCCATGGGCGACGTCACCGATTTCCGGAACTTCATGGGCGCGGTGATCGACCGCGCAGCGTTCGACAAGATCACGGGCTACATCGAGCGCGCACGCACTTCGAGCGACGCGGAGATCCTGGTCGGCGGGCAGGCGGATGACTCGACAGGCTACTTCATCCGCCCAACGCTGATCCGGGCGCGCAACCCGAAGTTTGTGACCATGTGCGAAGAGATCTTCGGGCCCGTGGCAACCGTGTTCGTTTACGCCGACAACGCGTGGGAGAGAACGCTCGATCTCGTCGACCAGACGTCGCCGTATGCACTGACGGGCGCCGTGTTTGCGACCGACAGGGCGGCCATTGCGCAGGCGGATGCGCGACTCCGGTTCTCCGCGGGCAACTTCTACATCAACGACAAGCCGACCGGCGCCGTGGTCGGCCAGCAGCCGTTCGGCGGCTCGCGTGCCAGCGGCACGAACGACAAGGCCGGCTCGGTCCTGAACCTCGTGCGGTGGGTTTCGCCCCGCAGCATCAAGGAGACGTTCGCACCGCCGCGCGACTACCGGTATCCGTACATGGGGGATGGCTAGCGGTTGGCGGCGCCGAATCCCCGCCGTTCGAGGGCGGTCACGATCTGGCCGCCATGATCGCGGCCGTTTTCGATGAAGATCTTGTTCGCGTCGTAACCCGCGGCGACGACGCCGCTGAGGAAGACGCCGGGCACGGTCGTCTCCATCGTCGTCGGATCATGGATCGGGACGCCCGTGGCTTCGTCTACGCGTCCCCCCAGCGACCGCAGCAGGCCGTGATCGGGTCGGAACCCGGTCAGCGCGAGCACGAAATCGTTCTCCAGCTCTGACAGCTCGCCGGTATCCTCGGACCGGAGCACCACCGATTCCGGCCGGATCTCGACCACACGCGTGCGCCAGCGGGCCACGATCTCGCCGCTCTCGATCCGCCCCCTGATGTCCGGCAGGACCCACGGCTTGACGCGTGGGTCGAGTCCCTCGCCGAAATGGACGAGCGTCACGCGGGCGCCCGCTCGGAAGAGCTCGAGCGAAGCTTCCACCGCCGAATTCGCGCCCCCGATCACGACGACATCCTGTGCGTGATACGGGTGTGCCTCCCGGTAGTAGTGGCTGACCTTGGGGAGATCTTCACCGGGTACGCCCAGCATGTTGGGCGAATCGAAATAACCCGTCGCGATGACGATGGCGCCCGCCTGATACGTGCGCTCCTTTCCCGACGGGCTGCGTGTGCGAATCCGGAAGTCACCTTCTGCACCGTCTACCTCGATCACCTCCTGGTACTGCCGGACATCCAGCTCGAAGTAGCCCGCCACCCTGCGGTAGTATTTGAGCGCCTCCTGGCGCGTAGGGTGGGCGCCGGTAGCGATGAATGGGATGTTGCCGATTTCGAGTTTATCGGCGGTGCTGAAGAAGGTCATGTTGGTCGGGTATTCGGTCAGTCCCCGGACCACACAGCCCTTGTCGAAGATGACACAGTCCAGCCCGGCCGTGCGCGCCGCGATACCGACGGCGAGTCCGCAGGGACCGGCCCCGATCACGGCCAGTTCGCGCTTTTCCATTCCCTGGGTGTTCCCGATCTCACGATCCAGCTCCATGTCGCTCCGCAGGGGCGGAACGGTCTCGGCCAAAGATAATCGAATCGACGGCCTGGGGACACCGTGAATGGCAGGCCGCGACTGGCGCGAGGCGACCCGACGGTTGCCAAGTGGCCGCCACGATGACAGCTTACTATGTGAGCCGAAGTGGCAGCGTCCGTGGCTCCCCGGGCCAGTGCCTCCCCCTTTCCCAGCAGTGCGATGATGCCATCCCGTCCCAGGATCCTGGTGGTGGATGACGACCCCACCTTCCGCGATGTCCTCGAGCTCCGGCTCCAGAAGTGGGGCTACAAGGTCCGCGTCGCGCAGGACGCCCGCGAAGCGGAAGAACTCGCGCGGGACTGGGCGCCGGACGTTGTTCTGTCCGACGTGGTCATGCCCGAAGCTTCAGGCCTGGAT
>DATMSC010000024.1:0-4819 GCA_035565595.1 Longimicrobiales bacterium
GCAAGACAGGTGCGTTGCTCGCCGCATCCGTGCGGATCGGCGCGATCGCCGGGCGGGCGGACAGCGGGGTGCTGGACGCGCTCGACCGATACGGCGAGGCCGTGGGTTTGGCTTTCCAGATTGCCGACGATGTACTGGATGTGACCGGTACCTCGGAGCGGCTTGGCAAGACCGCCGGAAAGGATCGCGAAGTTTCCAAGGCGACCTTTCCTGCCGTTCTGGGTCTGGAGCAGGCCCGGGCGCGGGCGGAAGCGGAAGTGGCCACGGCGGTCTCCGCGTTGACCGAAGCCGGCCTGGCGTCATCGGAGCTCATGGCACTGGCGCGGTTCGCGGTCGCGCGGGATCGCTGAGTGCCGGGCGCGGCCGCGATCGCGGGCACTCCGTGCCTGCGGTCGCGACGGGATGAGTAGAAATCAAGGAAGCTGAGGTCGCATTTGCCTCTACTGGATCAGATCGGTGGGCCCGAGGACCTGAGGCGCCTCAGCCGGGATCAGTTGCCCGAGCTGGCCGCCGAGGTTCGCCAGCGCATGATCGACGTGATCAGCGAGGTCGGCGGGCACTTCGCGCCCGGCCTCGGTGTCGTCGAGCTCACCCTGGCCCTCCATTACGTTTTCGACACCCCCCGGGACAGAATCATCTGGGACGTGGGGCACCAGGGATACCCTCACAAGATCATCACGGGTCGCAACGAGCGGTTCCCGACGATTCGCCAGAAGGGCGGGCTGTCGGGTTTCCTGCGCCGGGAGGAGTCGGAATACGACGTCTTCGGTGCCGGGCACGCTGCCACGTCGATATCGGCCGCGTTCGGGATAGCCACCGCGCGCGACCTTCGCGGTGACGATTTCGAAGTCGTTGCAGTCATTGGCGATGGCGCCCTCACGTGCGGACTGGCGTACGAGGCGTTGAACAACGCCGGACACTCGAACCGGGACCTCCTCGTCGTCCTGAACGACAACGAGATGTCCATCTCGCCCAACGTCGGCGCGATACACAAATACCTGACCCGGCTCGTCACGAATCCGTGGTACAACCGGATGCGTGCGGAAGTGAAGAGTCTGCTCCACAAGACGCCGGCGTCCATAGGTGAGGCCGTCGAGGCACTGGCGGGGAAGCTGGAAGACAGCTTCCTGAACATCTTCGTGCAGGGGATGCTCTTCGAGGAGCTGGGCTTTCGGTACGTGGGCCCGGTGGACGGCCACGACCTCGACGACCTGCTCGACACGCTCGCCAAGGTGGAGCGCATGCGCGGGCCGCGACTGCTTCACGTCCTCACCCGCAAAGGGAAGGGTTTTCCGCTGGCGGAGGAGAACCCGGTCGTCTGGCACGGTGCCACCCCGTTCGACAAGATCAGCGGGGAGATGGCCAAGAAGAAGGGGGCGCTTCCCAGCTACACGAGCGTGTTCGGCAAGGGGCTGGTGGAGCTGGGCGCGCGCCACCCCGAAATGGTCGTGATCACGGCCGCGATGCCGAGCGGCACCGGCACCGGAAACTTCGGGGACGCCTTCCCGGATCGGTACTTCGACGTGGGGATTGCGGAAGGGCACGCGGTGACGTTCGCCGCGGGGCTCGCGACGGAGGGGATCCGTCCCGTCGCCGCGATCTATTCGACGTTCCTCCAGCGCGCGTACGACTCGATCATCCACGACGTCGCGCTCCAGTCGCTCCCGGTCGTGTTCGCGATGGACCGCGCCGGGCTGGTGGGGAACGATGGTCCCACGCACATGGGGCTCTACGACATCGCGTATCTGCTCGCCGTGCCCAACGTCACGGTGACGGCACCGAAAGACGGCACCGAGATGTTGGCGCTCCTTCGCCTCGGAGTCGAGCGGGCCGAAGGGCCGTTCACACTGCGGTATCCGCGGGATTCGGTGCCCGCCGCCGTGGCGCCCATCGATGAGATTCCCGAGATCGAATACGGCACCTGGGAAGAGCTGCGGCACGGGTCGGATGTCGCAATACTCGCGGTGGGCACCATGGTCTTGCCGGCGCTCGAGTCCGCCGGGATCCTCGCCGCCGAAGGGATCGACGCGACGGTGATCAACTGCCGCTTCCTGAAGCCGTTCGATGAATCGATGCTGACGCATGTTGCGGCCTCGCACCGCGCCATTCTCGTGGTCGAGGAGGGCACCGTCGTCAACGGCTTCGGCGCCGCGGTTTCCGCCCGTCTGCTGAGCGATCCGGAGTTCGAGGGGCTCAGGGTCCATGTCCACGGGGTGCCCGATCGCATCATCGAGCACGCGACTCGTGGTGAGCAACTGGCCGAAGTGGGCCTTACCCCGGGCGGCATCGCCGAACGCGTGCGCGCGCTCTGCAATGAAGGAGCGGGCGCGAAGCTGCGTGGGATCGTGTGATGTCGACGATTCGGTCGCGTTTCACGCGGCTGGGCGTCGTCGGTCAGGACCCGGACGCCGCCATCCAATCCGCAGCCGGCGTCATCGCCCGCTTTGCAGACCGCAACGATCTCACGATCCTCGCCGAAGACCACCTGCGCGGTCTCTTCCCTCGCGCGGCGCCGTTCCGGGCCGACCAGATCGACCTCCTGCTGACGCTTGGCGGCGACGGCACCCTCCTGCGGGGTGCGAGGCTCGTGGCGCCACACGACGTGCCGGTCCTGGGCGTCAACCTGGGCAATCTGGGATTCCTCACCTCCATCGCCCCGGCCGAGATCGAGTCAGCGCTGGAAGACGTATTCGCCGGTAACTGCTGGCTCGACGTGCGCTTCACACTCGAGGCCCGGGTCGCCAACGGACACGGGGAAACCGGACCGTCCTATACCGCCATCAACGATGCGGTCCTGCACAAGGGCGGGTTCGCCCGCGTCGTACGCCTCGCCGTGTATGTCGGCGAAGAGCTCGAGGAAGTGGGCGCTTACAGCGCCGACGGCATCATTCTCTCCACGCCCACGGGGTCGACAGCGTATTCGCTCTCGGCGGGTGGCCCGATCGTCGTGCCGGGGGTGGACACCATCCTCGCGACGCCGATCTGCCCGCACACTCTGGCTGTCCGCCCGCTCATGGTGCCGGCCACTACGCTCATCACCGTGGAGGTTTTGTCGCCCAGCGAGGAGATGATCCTCACAGTGGATGGACAGGAGGGTGTGGCGCTCCTGCCGGGCGACCGACTCGTCGTGAAGCGGGGGGGCGCGACCGTGCAGCTCGTTCGCTTGCCGGGTCAGAGCTTCTTCTCTACGCTCCGGCGCAAGTTGCACTGGGGCGGCCACAGCCAGGCCCCGGCCAATCGATGAGCGTCCCGGCGCCTGGAGAGTTGGTCCGGGTACCGCTTCCCGAAGTGCTATTGATCCGCTCGACGTTGCTCCTGTATTCTCACGCATGCTAATCGAACTCCGTATCCGCAACCTCGCGGTGGTGGACGACGCGAGCGTGCGCCTTGCCCCCGGTCTGAACGTGCTCACCGGCGAGACCGGAGCGGGCAAGTCGATAGTCCTGGGTGCGCTATCGCTGCTCGTCGGGGAGCGCGCGACCGGCGCAGTAGTGCGGCCGGGCGCGGAGCGTGCCATCGTCGAGGGAGTCTTCGACACGGCGGGCAGGGACGACATCGCCGCAATTCTCGATGCCCAGGGGATAGCTTCCGATGACGACGTCCTCATCCTCCGGCGTGAGGTGGCCGCGGAAGGGCGGAGCCGGGCATGGATCAATGGCTCGCCGACGACGGCGGGAGCGCTCCGGGAACTGGGAGAAATCCTGGTGGACCTGCACGGGCAGCACGAGCACCAGACGTTGCTGCGCACGCGGGAACAGCGCCGGATCATCGACGCGTTTGCCGACGCGACGGATCTTGCGGAGGAGGTTCGGGACGCTCACGCCGCGGTCGCTACCCTGGAAGATCACCTCCGGAACCTGGACCGGCGGCGAGAGGAAGCCGGGCGAGAGGCCGAAATCCTCCGCACGCGACTGGAGGAGATCGAAGCCGTATCCCCGGAGGTCGGTGAGGAGGAGTCCCTCAAGCGCGAGGCCGATCGCCTCGAGCACGCCGAAGAGCTGAGCGCGCTCGCCAGAGAGCTGCACGACCGTCTGTATGCGGCGGAAGACGCGATTGCCGGCGAGATCGATCGTCTCCGCCGTTCGCTTGACAGGCTGGTGCGACTCGATCCGAACGAGGCGGATGGCATCGCATCACTGGACACGGCGTACTACGCGATCGAGGACCTCGGCCGCCACATGGGCGAATACGCCCGATCGATCGCGTACGACCCTGAACGGCTCGAAGTGGTCCGATCGCGGCTCGCGGCCATCGCGAGACTCCGGCGCAAGTACGGTCCCTCCATCGAGGACGTGCTCGAAACGGCGCGGGCTGCCCGGCATGCGCTGGACGAGCTGGATTCATCCGCCTGGGACCGGCGCGATGTGGAACGACGTCTCACGGAGGCGAGGGAACGCCTGCATAGCCTCGCGTCGGAACTCACTGCGAAACGGCAGAATGGCGCGGAACGATTGGCCCGGGAGGTGTCCGGGTTAATGACCGGGCTGGGTCTCGCCGGCGGCCGCTTCGAGATCGCGCTCATCCCCCGCGAGGAGCCCGGCCCTGACGGCGCCGAGTCCATCGAGTTTCGTGTGGCGCTGAACGCGGGTTTCGAACCGACTCCGCTGGCGCAGACCGCGTCCGGCGGCGAGCTATCCAGGATCATGCTCGCGCTCAAGACGGTGCTCGCCCGCGTAGACAGCGTGCCGGTCCTGGTGTTCGACGAGATCGACGCCGGAATCGGGGGACGGGTCGCGAGGCACGTCGCTGAAAACCTCGCGCGTGTTGCGGAACACCACCAGGTGCTGGTCGTCACTCACCTCGCGCAGATCGCGGCGCG
>DATMSC010000025.1:0-5139 GCA_035565595.1 Longimicrobiales bacterium
ATCCACAACACCACATGGGTGCCCGGCCACTTTCACATGACCGTCGGCAGCGCCGTGGCGCTGACGCTCATGGGCGTCGCGTACTGGCTGATCCCGTACCTCACCGATCGCCGGCTGGTTGCGCGCAGGCTGGCGCTCGCATCATCTTGGATCTACACAATCGGAATCCTGATTTTCGCGCGGGGGATGATCAGCGGCGGTCTCGCCGGGATGCCCCGGCGCACCTTCATCGCCGAGGCGACGTATCGGAGCGAAGCCTGGCGCATCCCGGGGATCGTGACCGGCATCGGCGGCACGCTCATGTTCGTGGGGGTGATATCGTTCTTCGCCGTCGTGCTCCTCACCGTATTCTTCGGCGAGCGCGGGCGAGGACCCCGCGACGTCCCGGTCTCGGGTTCGCTGACGGCACCGTCGCTCGCCGGATGGGAGCCGTGGCTCGACCGCATCGGGGTGTGGGTCCTCGCAGCCATCGCGTTGATCCTCGTCGCGTACGGCCCGTTCTTCCTGACGTACGCGCCGGCCGCGGTATCGCCCGGCTTCCGCCTGTTCTGACGCGGATGACGGCGCGGGGCCGCGAGAACCGCTGAAACAGCTCAGGGCGAGCAGGGCCCGGGCGGAGCTTTGGCCGCCCGGATTCAGTCGTTGCCGTCCTCCATGGCCCGACTTCCCGGCGCCGTTGTGACCGATCAGTGCCACGGTCTCACCAGCGTGGAGGTCGAAGGACACGTTGCGGAGCGCCCATGATTCCCGCTCCGCCGGCCCCTTTCCCGCAGGCGCCCCCTCCGTCGCATCCCGAACCGTCACCAGCGACGCGAGCTTGCGGAACGGCTTGCGGAGCAGACGTTCCAGGCTCCGGCTCAAACCCCGCGCCTCCTTGAAGCCGCGCATCTCACCGCGCCGGTAGAGCTTGCCGACGTTCCGGACCCGGACCACCGGTTCGCTCACGATCGGACTCCGCCAGAACATGTGAACGGTCCCGACGCGCCGCGTCGTCGCTCCGGGCTGAACGCCGGTCCTGCGTCGCGGCCGATGGGAGTCATGGGTTGGGGCATCGTCACCGTCAGATAATGTCCGCGAAACGGTCTTCCCGCGCCCGGAAGAAGTACAGACCCGAAACCAGGATCGCGGTGGCGGAAAGGGCGGAGACGCCGATCACGCCCCCGGGGAACGGTCCCGCGGCGAAGAGCACCCAGCGGAACCCTTCGATGGTGCCGGTCATCGGATTGAGCGCGTACACCATGCGCAGATTGGCCGGCACCAGCTCGGCCGGATACGCGATGGGCGTCGCGAAGAGCATCACCTGGACCAGGAACGGGAGCGCGTTCGAGACATCGCGGTACTGCACGTTGAGCGCACCCAACCAGAGGCCGATCCCCAGCGCGCCGGCAGCCGCCATCAGCACGAAAACCGGAAAGAGCGGAAAGAGCGGACCGGGCGTCACCCCCTCGAGGAGCATGGCCGCCGCCAGCACGATCAGCACGACGGTCATGTCCACCAGCTCGGATATCGTCAGGCTGAGGGGGAGGACCAGGCGCGGAAAGTAGACTCTGGTAATGAGCTGATAGTGGTGGACCAGCGACATCGTGGTGAGGTTGACCACCGCGACGAAATACGTCCAGAGCACCAGCCCGCTTAGCGCGAAGACGGGGTAGGGGATCCCGCCCGTCGGGACCTGCATCCACCGGCCGAAAAGCGCGGTGAAGATCCCGGTCGTGAGGAGGGGCTGGAGGACCATCCATGCCGATCCAGCCAGCGTCTGTTTGTAGCGCACGTTGATTCGGCGCCACGCGAGCGTGTAGATGAGCCCGCGCGCCTCCCAGACCTCGCGCAGCCGGAGCCGCACGGGGCGGGTGACGGGCCCGAGGACGACCCACGGCTCGCCCGTGCTCCGCGACGTGGGCGCGTTCATCGCCACCCCGCCTCCGCGGCCGCGGCGAATGCGAGCGACCCGGGAGTTGGGCGGGATCCGTATGGCGTCGCCCCCGCGACGTCGAAGGTTGCCACGTTCAGTTCAACCAGCGGGCAGGGAAGTCGATGCCGGTCAGTTCGGCCAATTGTTCTATGTCGCTCTCGAAGCATCGCAGCAGCTCCGCTCTTCGCTCCGGGGCCAGCGGCGACGGTCTCCGGTCGAGGGTGCCGAGGGCCAGCAGCGCATCCCTCTCTTCCTTGGTCGCGAATCGTCCGCGGCGAGTGCGGGGCAGTCGGCGAACGACATGTCTGAGAACGTACTGAAAGGGAGGGAACGCCGCGACCCGCGACGCGTTGCGCACGGGCGTGCCTGGCAGGACGTCCGTGGAAACGCCGAGAAAGCGGCAGACTTCCTGGTACGCGCGAAGCGGATCGGCCATTGCCTCCTCGAACACCAGGATCAGGAGCTGGTGCCGCGGGAAATGCCGGAACCACCGCTCGATCTGCTCGCCGTACCGGCCGGACCCGAGGTACATGTAGTTGTAGAAATATTCGGGGTTGTGCCACCTGAACCGTTCATCCGCCGCCCGCCTCGCCTCGAGCCGCAGCGCGCTCTCGAACGTGGGCGCGTATTCGTACCCTTCGCTGGTCATCCAGTGGTAGAGCGAATAGGCCCGATCCACAGGGTTCCGAAGGATCGCGATCAGTTTCGCGTCCGGACGAAACTCCGCCAACCTCGGCGGCGTCGACGGGTCGGTGAGGTAGGCCGTGGACGCTTCGCCCACCGCCATCACACCTGTCGGAGCGCCGCGGAACAGACCGAGGTACTCCCGCCACGTGCACCATCGCCCCTTCAGATCCGAAAAGTAGGCGGGTTCCTTGTGCAGCAGGTTCGGCGGCATGAACACCTCCGGATGTCCCGCGAGCTGGCTCCAGAGCGCGGTCGTACCGGACCTGGCAGCGCCGATGATGAAGAAATTCGGCACCGTGTCTTCACCCCTGGAGAATCTGTGGCCAGCCATTCCAGCCAGGTTGTCGAACGAGTCCGCGGGAGACGGCCGGCCGACCCGGCGCCATTTCCATTGTACTGCGCGCCGGACGCCAGCGTCCCGGCTTCATATGTCCCGCAGACCCCGATCCGGTCAAGGGTTAGGGCTTCGCCTCGCGGGCTGTCCGCCAGTGGCCCGCGGGCAGCCCGGCGGCCGGGCGGGATGTTGGCGAGCTCTGTCAGGAACAGGGGCTCCGAAGGAAGTCGCGTCGGGCCGATCGCCGCCCACGCCGCGAGGGGATCGAGCCGCGTCGGCCTCCCGCGCGGTCCCGACATTGAAACCCCTCATCGGGTGGCACGGCGAGTTCGGGTTCGAGCCATACCGGTGATCCGGACAGACGCTGCGCGCCGGCGGGCCGCGGTCCGACACGTCACCCGGCCTTGCATCGACCGGCGGCGATTCCCATCGTTTGCTTCTGGACTAGAAGCCTGGCGGCGGTCGCCCGCCATTCCTGAAAGGACGAAACGGTCGCGGGTGAACCGCGGAGTCGACGGACGCCCGTCGGCGCCCGCTCTTCCGGGAACATCCGGATGTTCCCCGGGTTATGGCACGCGACCAGGAAACTGAACGGAGCCCTGCACCCGCGCTGGGAGTATCGACGCGGGGCTCAGCGGCGCGGCGATGCTGCCGCTGCCGTGTAGCCGAACGACGAGAATGCTGCGCGCCGACAGACTCGTGAAGTATTACGGGGGCAAGCGGGCGCTCGGGCCGGTCTCGTTCGAGATCGGTGCCGGCGAGACCGTGGGCATTCTCGGACTGAACGGCGTGGGCAAGACCACGCTGCTCAGGATCGTGGCCACGGATCTGCGCCCGTCCGGCGGTGCGATCGAGATCGACGGCGTGGACGCATTGCGCGACCCGCACGCCGTGCGCACCCGCATCGGGTTCCTGCCCCAGAGGCCCCCTCTCTATCCGGACATGACGGTCGGCGAATACCTGAGCTTTGCCGGCCGGTTGCGCGGAATGGATGACGCCGCACTGAAGCGCCGTACCGCGGTAGTCGAGGAGATCACGCACATTGGGCACATGCGTAATGAGCTGGTCCGTCATCTCTCGCTCGGCTATCGGCAGCGGGTCGGCGTGGCCCAGGCGATCATCCACGATCCGGCGTTCCTGATCCTCGACGAGCCGACACAGGGGCTCGACCCCGCTCAGGTCGTGGAGATGCGCAACATGATCCGCGACCTGAAGGCCCGCTATACCGTGCTCATTTCCAGCCACAACCTGCCGGAGATCAGCGAGTCGTGCGACCGGCTGATGGTCCTGGATGCCGGTCGGATCGTGGCGACGGGAACTGAAGCAACGCTCTCGGAGCGGCTGCTCGGCGCGCGGCGAGTCGAAGTCGTGGTCAGGACTGCCGGGTCCGATTCGACGCCGCCGGACGCAGCCGACCCGGTCGCTGCCTGCATCCGGGCGGTGGCAGGCGTTCGCGAGGTGAAGCAGGGCGAGGCGGAGGCCGGCGCGCGCGCGTACACGGTGAGTGCCGAGGGCGATGTCCGCGCCGAGCTGTGCCGCGCGCTGGTGCTCGCCGGATTCGATGTATTGCGTTTGAGCGAAACGCGCGAAAAGCTCGAAACGATTTTCCTCCAACTGGTGGCGACAGACGGTGCGCACGACGTGGACCATCTACCGGCGTGAGCTGGCGGCTTATCTGTCCAGCCCGATGGGTTGGATCGTGGCTGCGGCCGTGCTGCTCATCGATGGACTCCTCTTCTATGCCCAGGCGCTCGGTCCGGCGGCTGGTGCCCGCCTATCTGCCGAGGTGCTCTCCCGCTTCTTCTGGAATTCGAGTGGCCTGGTCGCGATCGCTGCGGTCGCGCTCTCGATCCGGCTGATCGTCGAGGAACGCCAGCACGAGACGCTCGTGCTGCTCAACACCTCGCCGGTCCGCGACCGCGAGATCGTGCTCGGCAAGTTCCTGTCGGCATTCACGTTCCTGGCGGGGATCACGCTCCTCACCATCTACATGCCGCTCCTGATCCTGGTGAACGGGCGGATCTCGGTGGGGCAGGTGGCGGTCGGCTATCTGGGGCTGCTGCTCCTGGGAGCGGCGGTGCTGTCCGTCGGCATCTTCGCGTCCTCGCTCACGCGGCACCAGCTCGTGGCGGCGGTGCTCGGATCGGCGTTCGTCGGCACGCTCTTCATCTTCTGGCCGATGTCGTTCGTGCTCGAACCGCCGCTT
>DATMSC010000026.1:0-4464 GCA_035565595.1 Longimicrobiales bacterium
ATGTAGTCCAGGACCCCGTGTGTCCGAGTGGTGAGAAATCGCATTGGCCTGCCAACCATGCCCCCGGTTCCCGTCGGCCCACCCGTCCCGGTCCGGTGGGCGGCACCGTGATCCCCCACGGGGCGCAAGAATGGAGCCACACCGAACCCCCTCGACGTGCCGCGAAGGTCGAAATCCTGGCGCCGGTTCCAATCGGGAGAGAATCCTTGCCAGCGTGCAACGACCCACATAGAATCCTGCACGTTTTCCGCTCCGGTCCCGATTGCACGCCGCGGCATGTTGCGACTCCGGTCGCGAGCAGAGTCGCATGCCGGCGTCACGAGTAGCTCCAGGCGTCCACTCCAAAGTCGGCAGAATACGGCATGTCGTTCGGGTCACGTCGATTCCGTTGGCTCCTCGGGATGGTCATGCTCACCGGCGGTCCGCTGTACGCCCAGACCGGGCCCGTAAGCAGCAACGCCGCGCCGGAGGAAGTCCTGTCCATGGCGAACAGCGCACCCGCGGCTCCGCGCATCGCAATACAGGCCGGACACTGGCGGGCGGCAGAGGCGCCGGCCGAGCTGGCGGATCTCCGGAGCAACGGCACCAACTGGCAGGGGATCCACGAGTGGCAGGTCACGCTGGAGATCGCCACGCGGGCGGCCAACCAGCTCCGCGAGCTGGGCTACGAGGTGGAGGTCCTGCCGGCTACCGTGCCGCCCCGATATCGCGCGGACCTGTTCATCGCCATCCACGCCGACGGTTTCACCGACTCATCGGCGAACGGCTTCGCGGTGGGTGCTCCCCGGAATGACGCGACCGGGCGCGCGGCGCAGTTCGCCGAGGAGTTGGCGCGTGCGTACCGCGAAGCGACAGGGCTGAGGATGCGTGAGGCGACCCGCCGCATGCGCGGCTACTATGCGTTCAACTCGCGCCGGTACCAGCACGCCATCGATCCCAGAACCGTCGGCGTGATCATCGAGACGGGTTTCCTGACAAGCCCGGTGGACCGGCAGGTCATTCTCGACGCGCCGGACCGCTCCGCCCGCGGCATCGTGGAGGCCGTGACGCGGTTCATCCCCGCGCCATCCCCAAACGGCATGGCCAACGCGAACTGACCGTCCCCACCGGCGGACGCGCCTGTTGCTATTGCAGCGGCGCACCATTGCGACACGGACGCCGGTCGGCGCCCACGTCCTTTCCGCCCTACCGCAGCCATGTGGTTCGAAACGCCACCGTCCTCCGACGCGACCGCCGCCGGATCGGCGACCCCGGCCTGAGCGCTGATCGGCCCGGCCAGGCATGCAGATTGCATCTGACCAGCGTGGTTTTTCCCGTACACAATGCAACTGCACCGCGCGGTCGCCATGCTGCCGATATCGCGGGATCTGGCCGGGCTGGAAAGCGGCGCCTTCGACGTCCTCGTCATCGGTGGCGGCATCGTCGGTGCGTGCATAGCGCGCGATGCTGCGATGCGTGGGCTGCGCGTGGCGCTGGTCGAGCGGGAGGATTTCGGCGCCGGCGCCACGGCAAACAGCCTCAAGATCGTGCACGGCGGCTTCCGCTACCTGCAGCGGCTGGACCTGGCGCGGGCGCGGGCGTCCGCGCGCGAGCAGGCCGCGTGGTTCGCCATCGCGCGACACCTGGTGGAGCCGCTCCCCGTGCTCGTAGCCGCGCGCCCCGGCGAGTTCCCGCCGCTGCCGCTCCTCGCAGGCGCCGCTGCGCTCTACGGGCTGGTTTCGGCGGGCACGCGTTCGAGGCTCAACGCGTACGGCAACACGCCGGCCGAAACGACACCCCTCACTGGCCCGGCATCGCGGCGCCGCGCGTCAGCGTGGCCGGGCGCGAGACTCCTGTCGAGCGACGAGTGCACGGCCGCCGTCCCGGAGCTGGACGCCGCGAGACCCGCTGGCGGGCTCCTTTTCCACGACGCGATCCTGCACAGCCCCGAGCGTCTGGTGCTCGAGGTCATCGGCTCGGCGGTCGACGCTGGAGCGGTGGTCCTGAACCACGTGGAAGTCGAATCGCCCCGCCGGCGGGCCGGCCGCCTGATCGGCGCGCAACTCCGGGACCGCATGTCAGGCGCCAGTGCGAGCGTCGAGGCCCGTCGTATCGTCGTGGCGGCGGGTGCGTGGACCCCACGTGTCGCCGCGCTGCTAGCCGGCCGCCCCGTCCCGTCCACGCACGCGTACGCGCTAGCCATGAACCTGGTCGTTCCGGTGCCAGGCCAACGGGTCGCCTTCGCCGTGACTTCGCATAGCCGGAGCTCGAACGGCGTTCGCCGGCTGTTCGCGGTCCCGTGGCGCGGGCGAACGCTGATTGGTACCGCCCAGTTCGCGGTTCCTGGCACGGCTCCGGAACCGGTCGCCACTGAAGCGCACATCGACGCATTCCTGGCTGAGCTGGCCGCGGCGTCGCCACCCGTCCGCTTGAGGCGCGACGATGTCGTCCTCGTGCATGCCGGCCTGCTGCCGTGCGACAGCGGGAGCGACGAGCCGAGACTCCTCACGCGACACCGTATCCGGACGCACACGGACGAAGGTGTGCCGGAGCTGATCAGTGTCATGAGTGTCAAGCTGACGACCGCCAGGCTCCTCGCGGAGCAGGTCGTCGACCGGCTCTTCCGCGCAGACGGGCGAACGCCGCCGCGGTGCAGGACCGCCAGTACCCCGCTTGCCGGCGGCGTGTGTGATCCCTCGACTGTGCGGAATGCCGTTCGCGCCACGCTCCCGAACGTCGACGACGACATCGTCGATCACCTCGCCCGCACCTATGGCGCCCGGTTCCGGGAGGTGCTCAGGCACCGGTCGCAGGGATTGCCCTGGATGCAGAGGGTGGTGCCCGACGCACCGGTGATCCGCGCGCAACTCGACTACGCTGCCTCCGCCGAAGGGGCCGTCACCGTCGACGATATTCTCCACCGGCGCACCGAGCTCGGTCCCTGCGGCCTGATCACACAGGATTCCATCGCAATGGCGCAGGAAGCCCTGGCCGCAACCGCCGCACGTTCACTACGACCGGGTGCCGCCCGCAGCGGGCACGCAGTCCCGACCGCAACGGCTACCGGCACATTCCGGTAGGTCCACCCGAGGTCTCCAATGGCCGAAACCCGGGGCGCCGAGAACGGCGACAGGACGCCTCCCGGCCAGCTCTTCCTCGTCGACGCGCACGCCCACTTTTATCCGGTTTTCGACCCGGCAGCCTTCCTGGACACCGCGGCGGCACGGTTCGACACGGCCGCAGCAGGACGGCCCGCCACCGGCTACCTGTTGCTCGCCGAAGTCGGGGGAGTGCCGGTGTTCTCCTCATGGCGCGACGGGCCACTTCTGGCCCGGGGATGGGAAATCGACACCACGGACGAAGCGTCGGCGATCATCGCGCGCGACGATCGCGCCCGACGGTTCGTCGTGATCAATGGCCAGCAGACCGTAGCCCGCGAAGGGCTGGAAGTCCTGCTTTTCGGCACCGACGCCCGGGTCGCCGACGGCATGTCGTTCCAGGCCACGGTTGCGGCCGCTCTCGAGTGCGCGCCGCTGGTCGTTCTGCCGCGTGGATTCGGGAAATGGTGGGGACGGCGAGGCGCTGAGATCCGCCGCGCCGTCGACCGGTACAGTGACCGGATCTTTCTTGGCGACACGCCTGGCTGGCACCCGCAGACGCCCGGTGAACGCGCGCTATTCGCGACGGTGCGCGCGGCCGGCATCCCCGTCCTGCGGGGGAGCGACCCGCTTCCCTTCCCTGATCACGCCATTGCGGTGGCGCGCGCGGGCTCCGTGCTCGCCGGCACACCGAATCTCCGCCGTCCACTCACCGCATTGCTCGGCGCATTGCGGTCGCGAGCGGAGCCAACCGAGTTCGGCGCGCCCGTACCCAAGACCGGGTTCGTCAGGGAGCAGGTGCGACTCCGGCTTCGGCGACATGCCGCGTCCGGCGACCCACCTCTTCGCCCAACCGGCGTTTGACCCGCCGCGGCGCGACGCGCTGGCGGAGTCGGTTGTCGATCGTCGTTTTGCCACGCGACCCCAGGGGCCGGTGCCAGGGAAGTGGGACTCCGGCTGCACCTCGCCCACGCCCGGCCCGCCGCCGGCGCGGGGACGAGGCTGCCCGCGGCGCCGTGGAATCGCCGCGAACCACCGGCCGGGACGAGCCGGGCGAGGGCGACCCCGCGCATCCGGGAGCGGGAGCCGTGCTTGCGTGGAAGTATTCGGTTCGAGCCGTATCGGCGAGCGCGCAGTCGGGCGTGTAGTAGTGGCCCGCAGGGCCCACTCGCCGGGCGACGATCCCGGCGGGCGGTTGCCATTCCGGCTCTCCCGGCGGCGCGATGCGTCGCATGATGCGGCCCCAGAGCGCCGCCGCGACGGATTCTCCGGTGGCCCGCGGTGCGATCGGCCGCGGTCTGTCGAATCCGATCCATACGCCCGCGACGAGGCTCGGCGTATAGCCTATGAACCACAGATCCACGGCGCCGTGACTCGTCCCGGTCTT
>DATMSC010000027.1:0-2963 GCA_035565595.1 Longimicrobiales bacterium
CTGACCGATGGCCACGTAGACGCAGCGGATGCCGCTGTCTTTCTGGTTGATGATGGCGTCGACGGCCAGGGCGGTCTTGCCGATCTGACGGTCGCCGATGATCAGCTCGCGCTGGCCACGGCCGATCGGGATCATCGCATCGATCGCCTTGAGCCCCGTCTGCAGCGGCTCCTTCACCGGCTGCCGCAACACGATGCCGGGCGCGACGATGTCGATGAACCGCCTCCCCTCGATCGGGTCGATCGGACCGAGACCGTCCACCGGCTCACCGAGCGGGTTCACGACCCGGCCGAGGTAGCCCGAACCGACCGGAATGTCCAGCACGCGGCCAGTGCGCCGGACCGTGTCGCCCTCGTGGAGCGAGGTCCAGTTCCCCATCACGACCGCGCCGATGTTGTCCTCTTCGAGGTTAAGCGCGAGCGCCATCACCGATTCGCCGGTCTCCGACGAGGTGATCTCGAGCATCTCGCTCGCCATGGCGTTGCTCAGCCCGTAGACCCGCGCCACGCCGTCCTTCACCTCGAGAACCGCGCCGACCTCCTCGGCCCTGAGCTCCTCCTCGTACTGCTCGATCTCGCGGAGGAGGACATCTTTGATCTCGCTAGCGCGCAACTGCGCTTCTGTGCTCGCCATGGTTCCGTTCTGGTTTAGGCTCCAACCTGCGGCGCGGCACTGTCACCCGCCGTGGTCGCGATCGTTTCTGGAAGGGCGGCCGCCTTCAGGCGCCGTCGGAGCGAGCTGAGCCGCCGCCGCAACGAACCGTCCATGCGCCGGTCGCCGTATCGAATGATGATCCCCCCGAGGATCCCCGGATCCACCTCTACGTGGGGGATGACCTTGCGGCCGAGCAGCTTCGAGAGCTCGGTCGCGATCTCACGCTCGATCTGCTCGTCCGGATCACGCGCCAGCGTGATCTGCACGTGGACGCGTCCGAGCGCCTCGTCCTGAAGAAGCTGGTACTCCCGCGCGATATCCCGCAGCAGCCCTGCCCGCCTCTTCTCGATCACGACGAAGAGAAACCGGAGCAGCGGTTCCGGGATACTCCCGCCGAGCGCCTTCTCGACCGCTTCCCGCTTCGCGGTCACATCGACCCGCGGCGCGTCGAGAAACCTGGCAAGGCGAGGTTCGGCATCGAGGGCGCGGGCAAGTTCCTCCATCCACGACGCGAACGCCGACTGGAGGCCGCTACGCTCGCCCAGCTCGAAGAGCGCCTCCGCGTACGTGCGCGCTACGATCGACGCCGCCACTCAGGCCACTCCCCGGGCGCCGCCGTTTCCGGCAGCCCGCTGAAGGTACGCGTGCACCAGCTCGCGGTCCTCCTGGCTCCCGAGTCTCTTCTCGACGAGCTTCGACGCCGCCGCGAGCGACAGGTCCACCGCCTCGTCGCGCAGAGCCGCGAGCAGCATCTCGCGCTCACGCGCCAGCTCGCGCCGGGTTCGCTCCACCAGCTCTTCCTGCTCGCGCCGCGCCTGATCCAGCATCTCGGCGCGCGCGCGCTCGGCAGCCTGCTTGCCCTCAGCCACCATTTGCTGAACCTGCTGCCGGGCGTTGGCCAGATCCCGCCGCTGTTCCTCCAGCAGCCGCTCGGCCTCGGCCCGGTCCCTCGCCGCGGCCTCGAGCACCTCCCGCAGGCGCCGCTCCCGCGCGTCGGCCGCGCCCAGGATGTGCGGATACGCGAACTTGTAGAGGACTCCGAGGAGCACGAGGAAGATGATCAGCGTCCAGATGCTGAGGCCCGTGTTGATCTGAAAGAGCCCCGGCGTCGAACCCTCCTGGAGCGCCACGAGTCCAACGATTGCTGTCGACATACCTTCCCTTACCCGTTCAGGGCGCATCGCGTCGGGCGGCGGCCCGGACGGACCGCCACCCGCAACGCGTTACAGCACCTTGAACAGCAGCATGATCACCAGGGAGAACAGAGCCGCGCCCTCGATCAGCGCGGCGAGAATGATCCCCGCAGTCTGGATATTGCCCGTGGCCTCCGGCTGCCGGGCAATGCCCTCCGCCACCGCGACGCCGATTCGGCCAATGCCGATACCCGCGCCCAGGATCGTCAGGCCGGCACCGAGGCCGGCGCCCAGGAGCGACAGGTACTCCTTCGCCACCGCCGGATCCGTGATCTGCGCCTGGAGCAACGACAACAATGCATGCACCATCGGTCTCTCCCTCTCGAAGGGGTTATCTTGGGTCCGCCCTCCGCCATCCCGTCCGGCCCCCTCCGGATCCGCAACGGCGGCCACCGCTTCCAGCCGGTCCGGTGCCGACGACTCGAGATGAGCGCCGACCCCCGCCAGCCCGCGGCTCTCCCCGGCGACTCGCGCCGGGTACGCTACGACGAGCGGTTACGGGCGACCCCGCTCGAAGGCGCGCCTCCCGGGGCGGGCGCGCTCGCCCATGTCGTTCAGCCAGTCATTCGGGTCGGCGCCGTGACCGTCAGTGGGCGTGCCGGATCAGCCCGATGAACACCGACGTCAGCATCGCGAAAATGTACGCCTGGAGCACCGCCACGAAGAGCTTCAGCACCAGGAACGCGACCGACATCAGCACCGGCGCCAGCCACGGGAAGACCCAACCCGCCAGTGGCGCTGCCACGAAGATCAGCCCCATCAGCGAGTAGAGCACGAATTTCCCCGCGACCATGTTCGCGAATAGACGGATCGCCAGCGCGAACGGCTTGCTGAACTTCCCGAGCAGTTCCACCGGCGTCATGATCACGAACATCATCAGCCGCATGGGGAGCGGCATGTCATGCGGCCAGAAAAAGATCGTCCGGCTGTAGCCCCGCAGCCCCAGCGCCTTCATCCCGGCCACCTCCACCACCACCAGCGACATCACCGCCAGCGCAGCCGTCACCGAAATGTTCGCGGTGGGCGACGTGCCCCACGGCACCAGCCCCAGCAGATTGGCGACCCAGATGAAGAAAAAGAGCGTGACGACGAATGGCGCGTACTTCTCGCCCCCAT
>DATMSC010000028.1:0-5295 GCA_035565595.1 Longimicrobiales bacterium
CAGCGCGGATGGTACTGCCCGGGAAGCCGGGTGGGAGAGTACGTCGTCGCCGGCCAACCCCTTACCAGCCCCCGCTGGCTCCAACCGCCACCGGGGGCTGCGTGCATCTATGCGTGGCATGAGGGAGCGAGGCTGGCGGGGGATACGTCGGCTGCCGCTGGGTTTGTCCTGCGTTCAGTGCTCGCACGGCTGTGTCCGGTATCGCCCGCTGGAGGAGGTAGCGCAGTTCGGGCGCTCCGGCGGTAGCGATGATGATGATCCGGGACGGACTCGTCAGTGTAGATCGGGGAGACTCTGGGGCGCGTGGCCTGCGCCCACGGCGTCCTGGTGCGAATCCGCGCTGTCCGCTCAGCCGGCAGATCCGCGTCTGAACGCTTCCAGGAGGCGGGCCACCGCGGCGGCGGGGTCGGCTGCGGCCATGACGGCGCCAATGACGGCGGCGCCGGCGGCGCCGGTTGCCGCGACGTCGGCAATATTGTCCGCTCTGATCCCGCCGATGCCGATCACGGGAACGTCCACACTCTTCACCACTTCGGCCAGCCGCCCCGTACCGATGCGCTCATCGCCGACTTCTGCCTTGTTGCGAGTGCCAAAAACCGCGCCGCAGCCGATGTAATCGGCGCCGGCGCGCACGGCCGCACGGGCTGCATCGGGCTGATCGGTCGAGTAACCGAGGAGGAAGTCTGGCGGGACGACCGCCCTGGCTTCGGCGATGGGCAGATCGGTCGGGCCGAGATGTGCACCATCAGCGCCGGCGGCGAGCGCCACGTCGAGTCTGTCGTTTACGAAGAGGAGCGCGCCCGCAGCGGAGGTGAGCTCCTTCAGGGCCAGAGCCGCCTCGAACATTTCGCGTGCTGTCGCCTTTTTGTCGCGAAGCTGGATAGCCGGAGCACCTGCGGCGAGCGCCGCCTGAACGATGTCGATCACGGACCGGGGGTGCGCCACCACCCGGTCGGTGATGACGATCAGGCGCAGGTCAGGTGGCTGGCGTCGGGTAGTGGTCACGGATCGGCGGCCGTTGGCGCGCCCGTGGCCGGGATTCCCTGGGTTTCCGGAATCACGCCCCGGCGTATTGCGGCTCGCGCCCGATTGTGCTCGTCGAGGGAGCGGGTGAAGACGTGAGTGCCGTCCGGCGCCGCGACGAAGTAGAGGAAATCGGCGTCGGCGGGCCAGAGCGTGGCGTCGATCGCCATTGCGCTGGGCGATCCGATAGGCCCCGGCGGCAACCCGGTCCGGTGATATGTGCTGTACGGGTGGTCCGCGACGTCATCGATATCAGCGTACAGGAGGCGCGAACGGTGGTCGCCGAGCGCGTACTGCACGGTCGGATCGGCCTGGAGCGGGTAGCCGATACGCAGGCGGTTGTGGTAGACGGCTGCGATCAGCGGCATTTCGTGCCGGTGCCTCGCCTCCTTCTCCACGATGGACGCCAGCGTGACGACCTCCTTCTCGCTCATCCCGAGCGAGTCCGCACGGGCCCGGCGTTCAGCGGTCCACACTGCGTTGTACCGATTGACGAGCTGGAGGAGGATCCAGTCGAGCGGCGCATCGACCGGAAGCGTATACGTGGCCGGGTAGAGATATCCTTCCAGATTGGGACCCGGCACCCCGTAGCCCGCGGCCGTAGCCGAATCGAAGAGCACCTGGAGGATTTCCTCCTGGTCCTGGCCGGTTACCTGGGCCAGGATCGGCGCGATGCGCCGGAGGTCCCACCCCTCCGGGATCACCATACGGGTGGTCAGGATGCGCCCGGTGCGGAGATCTTCGAGGATCGTGCCCCACGCTTCGCCCTGCCGGAACGCGTAAGTCCCCGGCTGTACCCGCCGATCTGCACCGGAGATACGGGCGAAGACGCGGAAGAGGAACGGCTGATCGACGACACCGTGCGCGTGCAACGAATCGGTGATCGCGTGGAACGATGCGCCGGCGGGCACCCGGACCCTGACTTCCTCCCCAGCCCCGCCACCGCCACACGCCACGGCGGCCACCATGGACAACAGCGCAGCGACAGCGAGGCGGCGCCCCGCCGTGGAAGGAATGAGCGCGCACAGGCAGGCAGCGCGCGCAGCCGACGAGCGAAAACGCGCCGTCATTCGCGGCCGGCCTGGTCGAGGAATGCCTGGAGAATCAGCATTGCGGCTGTGGTATCGACTCTGGTCTTCTGTTCGCGCTCGGAACGCTTGAGCCCGAGGGATCGGACGACGCGTTCCGCGCGCGCGGACGTCATGCGTTCATCGACGAAATGGACGGGCAGCCCGGTGCGTTCACCCAGTTTTTCGCCGAACTCCCGGACTTCCCTCGTCCAGTCGTCCTCCTCGCCGGAAGCCGCCAGCGGCAGGCCGACCACGATGGCGCTGGCATCGTTGGCGAGGGCCAGCTCGGCGATGCGCTGCACCGGCGGCCGCTTTCCGGCTCTTCGCACGAGTGCGGGGAGCGGTTGCGCGATCATGCCGGAGGGATCGCTGATGGCGAGGCCGACCCGCCGGGTACCGTAGTCGATTCCGAGCACGCGCGGCACCTAGGCCATCGCCTCGAGCGTGGCCTCCAGCGGCTGTCCCGCAACGAGGCCTGCATGGACGGCCTCCAGCGCCGGCGCACCACCGAACAGGAAGCGACAGCGCAGATCCCCTCGCGCGCGGCACTCGACTTCGAGGACGGCTACCGTTTCGCGCGCGACGTTGCCGAGCACATGGGCGAGCATTCCGGCGGTGAAATGGCAGCTCGGCCGGAGTGCCGGCGCCGCTGCGTCGGATTCCGCCAGATCGATCGAGTCCAGCGATCCCAGGCCGGGGTGCGCGGACTCGAAGGTCAGGTGCCCCCACCCGCGGGCCGCCAGCAGTCTGGTGAGCGTGTTCCAGAATGCGGACGCCGGCGCCGCCGCCAGGCGGTCTGCCTCCAATGCGTCGCCGGAGGCGTTCACTGATCCTGCCGGTAGCGCCGCTTCCACGAGGGTGACCAGCACATCACCGGCGGCACGCCCCGCCTCTTCGAGTATTTCCGCGGCCCTGTCCTCGCCCAGTTCAGCCACGAGCTCGCGGCGGAGCGCCGTAAGCGCGGCTACGGGCAGGGTGAGTTCAGCCGGTCGGCTCGTGAGCGACATGTGGGTCCTCCCTTCAGGATTCATTCGACGATTCTTGCGTATCCGGTACTCCACCGCCCGCCCCGGACTCCTCACCCGCCATCGCCAGGAGCTCTTCTTCGCCGATGACCGTGACTCCGAGCTCGCGCGCGCGGTCCAGCTTGGAGCCAGGAGACTCGCCGGCCACCACGTAGTCCGTCTTCCTGCTCACGCTCCCCGATACCCGCCCGCCGTACCGCTCGATGAGCGCCGTGGCCTCGGCGCGGCTGAGCGACGGCAGTGTTCCGGTCACGACGAACGTCTTGCCCGCCAGCGGGCGGTGCACTGCCCGCTCGACCGGTTCGTCCATGCGGACACCGGCTGCGGCGAGACGATCGATCACCTCCAGATTCCGGGGCTCGGCGAGGTAGTGCGCCAGGGCTGCCGCCGTGGTCTCACCGATACCATATACTGCGGCGAACGCCGATTCGTCAGCAGCCCGCAATGCGTCCATGGACCCGAACTCCTTGGCCAGCACCCTCGCCGCGTGCGCGCCCACGTGGCGGATGCCCAGCCCATAGAGCAGCCGCGACAGCGGTCGGTCCTTCGCCTCCTCGATGGCGGCAATGAGGTTCTGCGCCGAAGTCGTGGCAAACCCATCCAGCTTCAGCAGATCCCCTTCCGTCAGACGGAAAATGTCCGCGACATCGTGGACGAGACCGGCATCGAGGAGCTGCTGCACGGTCCGCTCGCCGAGACCGCGGATGTCCATGGCGTCCTGGGACGCGAAGTGGACGATTCCCCAGAAGATCCTCGACGGGCAGGATCCGTTGGGGCAGTAAACGGCGACCTCACCGGGCGCGTTTTCGACAGTGGTGCCGCAGGCGGGGCAGGTGGAGGGTGGCTGATATGGTAGCTCGCCACCGGTCCGGTGCTCCGTCAGTGGAGCGACGACCTGCGGAATAACCTCGCCGGCGCGCTTCACCAGGACCGTATCGCCTACGCGCAGATCCTTGCGGGCGATGTCGACGAAGTTGTGCAGCGTCGCCATGCGCACGGTAGCGCCGCCGATCTCGACCGGCTCCAGGACCGCGTACGGATTGAGCGACCCGGTTCGTCCGACGTTGATTTCGATGGCCAGGAGTCTGGTGGTGGCAAGGTCGGGCGCGAACTTGTAGGCAATGGCCCAGCGCGGCTCCCGCTCGCCGACGACGCCGAGCTCCGGCCAGAGCCGGAGCGGATCCACCTTGACGACCACGCCGTCGATCGGGTAATCGAGCTCCCCGCGCTTCCTTTCGATCGTGGAAGCATATTCGGTCACCGAATCGAGGTCGGCGCAGCGGGCACGCTCGGGGTTGATGGGGAAACCCCACTCCGCGAGCAGCTCGAGGACCTCCGACTGGCGCGTGGCGCGGATCTTCTCCCCCGTGGACGGGTCCGGCTCGATCTGGAAGGCGAAGAACCTGAGTGGGCGTTCGGCGGTGACGGTGGGGTCGAGCTGGCGGAGGCTGCCGGCCGCCGCGTTTCGCGGATTGGCGAAGGTCTGCGCGTTCGCCTGGACCCGCCGCTCGTTCAGCTCCTGGAACCCGGAGAAGGTCATGAAGACTTCGCCGCGTACCTCCAGGCGGGACGGCACTCCGGTGCGGGCGCGGATCCGCAGAGGAATCTCCCGGAGCGTGCGGAGATTGGCCGTCACGTTCTCCCCAATGGTGCCGTTGCCACGGGTGGCGCCCCGGACGAAAATGCCGTCTTCGTAGAGGAGCGAGACAGCGACGCCGTCCAGCTTCAGCTCCGCGACATAGCCGGCATCGCGCACTTCCGGTGCGAGCCGGGCGTTCCTCGCCTCCCACGCCGCGAGCTCGTCGCGGTTGAAGGCGTTGTCCAGCGAATACATCGGCGATATGTGGCGGACCTTCTCGAGCTGGCTCACCGGCTCGGCACCGACCCGGCGGGTCGGCGAGTCGGGCGTGGCCAGCTCCGGGTACGCCGCTTCCAGCTCCTTCAGCTCGCGCAGGAGCCTGTCGTACTCGGCGTCGCTGATCGTGGGCGCGTCGAGGACGTAATACCGGTAGTTGGCGTCTTCCAGGATCTCCCTGAGCTCAGACGCTCGCTGGGCGGCCTCAGCCCGATCCACGACTTTCATTCCCCGCTCGATTCCCAATCGTCACGCGCTCGCCCGTGCCTGGGCCTCGGGCTCGTCGCAACGAGCCACGCGGTTCCGGCCCATGCGTTTGGCG
>DATMSC010000029.1:0-2821 GCA_035565595.1 Longimicrobiales bacterium
GGCGATGTCCGTCTTCTCCGCCTCCACCTTTTCGCGCTCCGCGGCGCGCTCGTCCAGCGCACGCTGGTAGAGCGCCGCCTTGAGCATCTTCATCGCCGTCGCCTTGTTCTGGTGCTGGCTGCGCTCACTCTGGCAGGAGACGACGATGCCCGTGGGAATGTGCGTGATCCGGACCGCGGAGCTCGTCTTGTTGACGTGCTGCCCGCCGGCGCCGGAGGCGCGGAAGGTGTCGATCCGCAGGTCCTTCTCCTCGACCGTGACATCGATGTCATCGTCGACGACCGGGTACACGAACACGCTCGCGAAGGATGTATGGCGCCGCTTCTGCGCGTCGAACGGCGAGATGCGGACCAGCCTGTGGACTCCCTTCTCCGCCTTGAGGTAGCCGTACGCGTACTTGCCCCGGATCTCGATGGTGACGCTCTTGATCCCGGCCTCTTCGCCCGGAAGCATGTCCAGGATCTCGGCCGTGAAACCGTGGCGCTCCGCCCAGCGCACGTACATGCGCATGAGCATCTCCGCCCAGTCCTGCGACTCAGTTCCCCCTGCCCCGGGGTGGATGGTCAGGAGCGCGTCCCTGTGGTCGTCGGGGCCGCGGAGCATGGTCCGCAGCTCGAGACCATCGATCTCCTCGGCGAGCGCTTCGACGCCCGCCTCCCATTCGGCTTCGAGCGCGTCGTCAGGCTCGACATCCAGAAGCTCACGCAGCTCCAGGAGTTCGGTTGCTTTGGTGTGGAGTTCTTCCCAGGGCTCGACCCAGCTCTTCAGCTCCTGGGCTTCCGCAATCGTGGTGCGGGCCGCCTGGCCGTCGTCCCAGAAGCCGGGCTCGGCCATGCGTTGTTCGAGGTAGGCGATCCGGTCCCGTTTCCGGGTGACGTCAAAGATAACCTCCGAGCGCCTCGATGCGCTCGATCTGCGACCGGATCCCGTTGAGGTCGCTCGCCATGGCCGTTTCTCCTCGTTAATGCGAGGGGCCGTCCTCGGCGGACGGCCCCGAAAGATGCAACATCAGCGCCGGCATACGATAACGCCGGATGTCGGGCGTCGCAAGCAAAGGTTGACGTTGCCACATGGGGCGCCGCGAGCCCATGGTGCCGGGACAACGGGCTACCGGCTACTCAGAAAACCCGTTCTCCGCGGGCGAGGATGTCATTCAGCGCATCCCGGAAATGCGGCGTCTCCGTGGCCGTCTCTTCTCCGACCAGCTCGACGTACTCCTGCCAGCTTTTGAGGATCTCGCCGCGGAATTCGGTACGCAACCGGCCGGACGCGAAGGCGCGTTCCACCCGCTCCCGGTTGTACTCCACTATGTCCGATACGAGGGCACGCGCGATCCGTCTGGCGCGGGCGTCGCGGTCCTGCGGACCGAACACGTGGCGTGGCCCGGCGACAATACCCGGGGCCGGATCCCTTTCCGCGGCGGTACCCCCGTCGCCTGCGGCGGTGCCGGCGCCACCCCCCAGCGGGTCACCGACGTCTTCGGTGGTAACGAAAGCACCATCCGCATCCGATTCGACAGCGGGCGCCGTCGGCGGTGGCGCCTCCGGGGCATCGATCTCCTGGTGAACCGCCGGCGAGGCTGGTGCGGGAGCGACAGCGGCGGCAGTTAACGAGGCCAACCGGGATGCGGATCGGGCGCCGGGCTCCCCGGACGCACCGTCGCGCCGCTGCACCGGGAAAACCAACGAGCACGCCGCGCAACGCGCACGCACGCCACCGGCGGGCACGCGGTCAGGGTCCACGCGGTAAAGGGCGCGACAGTGCGGACAGTAGACGTTCATCGGCGAATGTCCGAAACCGCCTCGACCGCGTCCGGGTGTCCGATCACCGGCCGCGAAAAGAACTCCGCTGGCGCGTCGGTCCGCCGGTCGACCGCGTACACGGATCCGGGGAGCGTTTTGGCGTACGCCTTCATCTCCGTCGCCAGCTCGCTGACGCGCGCGGTGTGGGTGAACCGGCGGCGAACGTTGGTGACGACACCGATCGAGAGCGTCATGATCGGTACCCGATACGTATTGCCCCGCCGGTCGCTGCCCACGAAATACCCGGCGCGCCGGTCCTCCTCGCCGTACTGATACGGGATCAGCTCGTCGAAGGTCGCCAGGATCTCCTCACAGCACGCGGGCATGGCGTGGACCGGTACGTTGAAGATGAAATCGTCGCCCCCAATGTGCCCCACGAAACCGCCCGGCGCGAGGCCGCGCACGACGTCCCGCAGGATCCGCGCGAGGAGATAGATGACCCGATCGCCGTGATTGTAGCCGTAGCGGTCGTTGAACTCCTTGAAGTGGTCGAGATCCGCGTAACATACCGCGAAGAGGTCGCCTCGCCTGACGCGTTCGCTGATGTCGCGCTCGATGCGGGCGGTCCCCGGAAGGCGAGTCGTCGGATGCACGCCCACGTCCCGGTCCGCCCGCTCCAGCGCAAGACGCATCCGCATCCGGCGTTCGCGAGGTTGCATGGAAGATGTGACCACCTCGTCCGCGCCGGCTTCGAGTAACCGGAGCACCGTCGCTTTCCGGCTGTGGTCGAGCATGAATATGATCGGCACGCTCGCGGTCAGGGCATCGAGCTTCAGGCGACTGCACAACTCGAGCGAAGAATCCCCGTCGGTGAGGATGATGCACGCGGGCGGGTTCCGGTGAACCTGCGCGGCCAGCTCCGCCGTCGAATTCGCCAGCACGACGCGCATTCCCTGTTCCCGGGCGAAATACCTGATCGCCGCGGGGACCGTGCTACTGCGGGGGTTATGGCAGATGAGAACCGGTTGCAGGATCACGTTGTGTGCTCTCACCAGCCCTTGCCGGACGGCGGCAGGTCG
>DATMSC010000030.1:0-3089 GCA_035565595.1 Longimicrobiales bacterium
GGCGTCCAGCTCACCGCGGACGTCGACCGCCATCCGCGCCAACACCACCGTGTAGACCGAATTCGGCTCGAGACCGGTCACCGCGCCGAACAGGTTCCACCACCCCGGCCCGACGCTGGTGAAATCGGGGGTGAAGAGCCCGACCGCACCCACCGGCGCTCCGCTACTCGGCACGAGCGCGGGAGATCGTGCATCGGTGGCGCTGTTCCGGATCGCCGGCGCCACTACGAAACCTGCGGCCGGCCCGAATGGGGTGACCATCTCGACGAAGTTGCCGAATGCGCCCGTCGCACGCGCGAAGGCGTCCGGCAAGCTGAGGTCCATTGCGAGCAAGCCGAGGGATAGGTTGAAATCGCCTCCGGGCAGCGGAGTCGACTCGGCGCCGAAGGCGATGTGGTAGACTTTTCCTCCCGCAGTCGCGTCGACCACGGCCGTCCCCGCCTCGCACGCGCCCGCTCCGACCGTTGCCGCAAGCGCGACCACGGCCCACCGGCTCGCATGGCGAAACGTTCGAGGCTCCCCGCCCATACTGCCCTCCAGTCCCACGCGCGTGGCCACGTCCGCCGCCATCCCGTTCATGGCAGATACGTAAACCCGAGTACCAGTGAGACGTTGTGGATCGTCGATCTGGCCGGGGGTACGTCCGGGCGGACGAAATGCACGGATTCGAATCGCTCGTCGACGAGACTCAATCGGTCGCGTTCGTATCCGGTCATGATGAAGTCCCGGAATTCGATGCGTAGTCCCGTCTGAATCCCCAGCTCGATGTCCACGCCGGCACCGGCCTCGATCGCCGGTTCGGTGATCCACCGACCGTCTCCGTTGGACTGCGGGTCCAGGTAGATGCGGTACGCGCCCGCGCCGGCATGGAGGAAAGCATTGAGCGGAGCGGCCTCGAAGCCATGGTGGACTTCGGCGCGACCCAGCGCCGCGAGTATGCTCAGTTCCTGCCCCACCACGGCGATGCGCGACGAGTCAGTGCCGAAATTCCAGATCAGCGCCGGGAAGAACGAGCCATCGCTGCGGGTCCGGCTAAGCGACACGCTCGGGCCGACCGCGATGCGGTCGGTGATGAACCGCATGATGTCGACGCCGAGCCCGAAGCCGTCCTCGATCGCGCTGGTCCCGTCGAATCGGGTATAGCTGGCGTGGGGCGTCACCTGCCAGGTGCCCGGCAATGTCTGGGCGCGCGCGGTGCCCGCGGCGCCCGCGAGCGCTGTGAGCGCCAGCAGCAACACCCGGATCCGGCTTCCCATCAGAACGCCACCTCGAAGCTGAATACCTGGACGTTGTTCAATCGGCCGAAACTCGTATAGGCATAGTCCAGCCGCGCGACTCTCGACCCGAACGGTAGCTTGAGGCCCCCGCCGATCGCGGCGAGGTACCCGGACCCCTCGTCGACCTCGGAGTCGCTCACCCACTGCTTCCCAGCCCGGAGGAATACGCGGTCCCGAAATCCGTATTCGAGGCCCACGTGCGGGGTGAAGGCCGCATCGTCCGGCTTCACGCCCTCAAGCGCGAGGAGCAACCGGTGATCCTCCGACATGGCGAGAGACGCGGCCGGTCCTCCCACCAGTTCCGAGGCGACGCCGAAATGGAAGCCTGCCGGGAGCTGTACCCGCCGCGTCTCCAGGTCCGACTGGATCACGCGACCGGTCGGGATGACTGCGTTTGCCGTGCTCCGCTGGTCGATACCCTGCCGGACGCGGTGCCCGCGAACCTGCCCTTCCGTGCCGATGTTCGTGTACGCCGCGGCGATGGTCGAGCCCATGATCCCGACATCGAACACGACGGAGAGATCGGCGGCGAGGAAGGTCGCGCGCGCACCGCTGATGCCTTCGCTGATGTACTTGCCGGACAGACCCACGGCCAGCCGGTTCGTGACCGGCATCGCGTAATGCAGGCCGACGGCTGTGGACACCCAGGAGAATTCGCTCTCGCTCCCGCCCAGCGATGGGTCGCCGCCGTCCGGATAATTCTCCGTCGTCGCGATCATCCGCCCGCTGTTGAGCGTGTTCAGACTGATCCCGACGCGCGAGGAGCGCAGCGGCATGATGAAGCCGGCGAATGTGTGCGTGATGTCGAGGTCGGCGTAGAGCGGGGAATACGTGACCCCTGCCTGCATCCCTTCGTCGAAGGCCATCCCGGCCGGATTCCAGTACAGTGCCGAGATCCCTTCGGCAAGTGCCGTGTGCGCACCGCCGAGGGCCTGGCCGCGGGCGCCGATTCCGATCGTCAGGAAGTTGGCGCCCCGCGTGGCAACTTGCGTCAGCTCCTCCCCGTCGTCCGGGCGCAGATACGTCTGCGCCTGCAGGGGCGAGGCGTGTAGCGCCAGGGCGACCACGCCGGCGAGTACGACTGTGCGCGAGCTTGCCATATCTGCCTCGGCCCCCTGCTACCGGATGATCACGAACTTGCCGGACGTACGACCGTACTCGCTCTCCAGGACGAACAGGTAGAGCCCGTACGCGAGCTCGGTGTTCTCCCGCGTGACCATGTTCCAGGAGAGATCGCCCGACGTCGGATCCAGGTCGCCTTCCTCGTATGTCAACCGCTGCACGAGCTGCCCGGAAACCGTGTAGATGTAGATCGTCCCGGAGGGCGGGAGATTCGTGAACTTGATCACGCGATCCTGGGGTGTACGCTCGAAGCGCGAATACACGATGTACGGATTCGGCACGACGCGTACGCTGGAGAGGTCCACCGCGTCGCCGGCCGACGCCAGCGCCGCCGGCTCGACGACGATGCCGAATACCGCGTCAGCCGTGAAGTGCCCGTTGTACGTCGTAATGGTGCGCGACCCGGGGGCGAGCGTGAGGTAGTTGCCCGTCCCGGGCACCGGGTTGCACTGCTCGCCGCCGACTCCGCCGCAACCCATGGTCACGATCCAGCTGGCCCTGACGTGCTCGACACGGATCGGGTTGCCCGCAGCGTCGAGCACGACACCGCCGTTGATCGTGGAATCCGCCGGAATCGGCTCGATCAGGACCAGCCGGTCGCCCGGCATCCAGCGGTCGTTCGGAACGAAAATCCGGAACGTGTCCGCGCCCGTGCCGAGGAGCATGCTCTCGCGATGCTGGACGACGGCG
>DATMSC010000031.1:0-3665 GCA_035565595.1 Longimicrobiales bacterium
CGTTTTCATTTTCAGCGGGAGCCAGGCGGGGCGGTGATGGCCCTGGCCGGAGGCAGCGTGACGAGATGGCGGCGTACGGCACTGTGGTGTTCGACTGGGACTCGACGATCTCGGCGGTGGAGGGGATCGAGTCGTTGAGCACGGCGCAGCACGAGCGAGTGGTTGAGTTGACGGAAGCGGCGATGCGGGGGGAGGTCCCGCTCGAGGAGGTGTACGGGCTGAGGCTGCAGATAGCCCAGCCCGACACGTCCGCCGTGGCGGGTCTGGTACGCGAGTATCTCGACGCGCTCGTGCCGGACGCGGCGGAGGTGATCGCCGCGCTGAGGCAGGCGGGTGTAGACGTCCGGGTGATCAGCGGCGGGTTGCGGCAGGCGATCGTGCCGGCCGCAGCGGAGCTGGGGATTCCGGCGGAAGCGGTGGCCGCGGTGGACGTCTACTTCGATGACGCCGGGAGGTACGCCGGCTACGATGAGGCTTCGCCGATGGCGCGTGCGGGCGGCAAGCGGACGCAGCTAGAGCGGTGGAGCGAGTCGCTCGCGAGGCCGGTCATGCTGGTCGGCGACGGGGCGACGGATCTCGAAGCGCGTCCGGTAGTAGATTGCTTCGTCGCGTTCGCCGGAGTTGTCGAGCGGCCGGCAGTCGTGGCCGCAGCGGACGTGGTCATCCGTGAAAAGACGCTCGCGCCAGTACTCGCACTGGCACTGGGGGAGGAACCGCCGGTCGATCCGGTGGCGAGAGGGTTGTACGAAAAGGGAACGACGCTCTTGCGTCCATGAGGTAGAGGCAAAGGAGCCAACATGACGGACAACGAATTCGGGCGGTTCTTCCTGCCGGGGCCGACGGAGGTTCGCCCCGAGATCCTGCGGGCGCAGGTCGGGCCGATGATCGGGCATCGCGGGCGCGCGATGGAAGAGCTGCTGGCGAAGATCCAGCCGGGTCTCAAAAACGTGTTCCGCACGGAGCGGCCCGTATACATTTCGGCGTCGTCGGCCACCGGCTTCATGGAGGCGGCGATCCGGAACGGCGTGCGGCGCAAGGTGCTGTCGCTGGTGAATGGTGCGTTCAGCGCGCGCTTCTTCCAGATTGCAACGGCCTCGGGGATCGACGCTGACGCGCTGGAAGTGGAGTGGGGCCAGCCGAACCTGCCGGAACAGCTCGAGGACGCTCTGAAGAAGGGTGACTACGACGCGGTGACGGTCGTGCACTCGGAGACGTCGACGGGCGTGCTCAACCCCATTGGCGAGCTGGCCGCCGTGGCGCACGCCGCAGGCGATGTCGTGCTACTCGTGGACGCGGTGACGAGCATGGCGGGCGCGCCGGTCGAGAGTGACGCCTGGGAGCTGGATTTCGTGCTGACCGGCTCGCAGAAGGCGCTCGCGCTCCCGCCGGGGCTGGCCTTCGGCGTCGCGCGGGACACCGTGATCGAGCGGGCGAAGGAGCGGAAGGACCGGGGCGTCTATTTCGACCTCGTCGCGTTCCACAACGGGATCCTGAAGAACCAGACGCCGAACACGCCGGCCGTGTCACTGCTGTACGCTCTGGCGGCGCAGCTCGAGGCGATCGGGGAGGAGACGATCGAGGCACGCTGGGCGCGCCACCAGGCGATGGCCGACCGCACGTATGCGTGGGTCGACGAGATGCGCAGTCGCGGCGTGGAGCTGGCCGTGCTCGCGCCGGAAGGTTACCGCTCGCCGACAGTGACCTGCATCACGCTGCCTGAAGGCGTCACGGGACCGCAGGTCAACAAGGCGATGCAGGAGCGGGGCTATACGATCGCGCCCGGGTACGGCAAGGCGAAGGAGGCCATGATCCGGATCGGGCACATGGGTGATCACACGGTGGACGAACTCAACGAGTTGCTGGGCGTCCTGGAGGAGGTATTGACGCGATGACGGCGAACGAGGCTGGGACAGCCGTGGCCGAGCGGCGAGCGGGCGAGCCCCGCGGTAACGAGCGCTACCGGGTCCTGATCGCGGACCGCATCTCTGCCGCCGGGCTCGAGCCGCTGCGGTCGGATGACCGCTTCGAGCTGGTGGAGCAGACGGGGCTCAAGGGCGAGGAGCTCGCCCGCACGCTGGCGGGCTTCGACGCGGTCATCGTGCGGAGCGCGACGAAGATCACGCGCGAGGCGCTGGCATACGCCGACCGGCTCCAGGTGATCGGGCGTGCGGGCGTCGGCGTCGACAACATCGACGTGGAGGCGGCGACGGAGCTGGGCATCGCGGTACTCAACGCGCCGTCCGGCAACACGATCTCGGCCGCGGAGCTGGCCTTCGCGCTGCTCCTGGCGCTGGTCCGCCGTGTGCCCGCCGCCGACCGGTCGATGAAGGAAGGGCAGTGGGATCGCAACCGGTTCAGCGGCAACGAGCTGTTCGGCAAGACCATGGGTCTGGTCGGCGCGGGGCGGATCGGCGGCGAGGTGGCGCGCCGGGCGAGGGTGTTCGGCATGGACGTGATCGCTTTCGATCCGTACCTCACGGAGGATCGGGCAGCGGCTCTCGACATCCGGCTGGGCACGCTCGACGAAGTGCTGGAGCAGGCGGACGTGATCTCGCTTCACGTACCGTACACGGCAAGCACGGCGAACATGATCGGCGCCGAGCAGATCGCCAGGATGAAGAAGACGGCGTATCTGGTGAACGCGGCGCGCGGCGGCGTGGTCGACGAGCAGGCGCTGTACGAGGCCCTTTCGGAGGGCCGGCTGGCGGGTGCAGCGATCGACGTCTTCGCCGAGGAGCCGCTCCCGGCGGATTCGCCGCTCCGCAGGCTGGACAACGTGGTCCTGACGCCGCACCTCGGCGCATCGACCGTCGAGGCGCAGGAGAACGTCGCACTCGAGATCGGCGTGGCCGTCCGCGCCGCCCTCATCGAGTCCGACTATTCTCGCGCGGTGAACGCGCCCGCGATCGGTGGTGAAGAGATGCGGCGGCTCCAGCCGCTCCTGGACCTCGCCGAGCGGCTCGGCCGGCTCGCCTGTTCCATGAGCCGCGGCGCCATCGAGGGGATCGAGGTGCGCTACGCCGGCGAGTCGGGCGACCTGCTCAAGCCGCTGGCGTCCGGCGCGGTGATCGGAGTCCTGTCGGGCGTGCTCGGCGAAGGTGCCGTCAACTTCGTGAATGCATTGCACCTGGCTGAGCAGCGCGGCATCGACATCCGCCAGGTCAAGCTGGGCCCGCACGCCGACTACTCGGAGTACATCGAGGTGCGGATCCAGGGCTCGGAGGGGTACACCCGGGTGGCCGGCGCGCTCCTGGGCGACCGCTACCCGCGCGTGGTCCGGATCGACGAGTTCCACACCGATATCCTGCCGCGGAACACGCTGGTCGTGCTGCGCAACCGCGACGTGCCCGGCGTGATCGGTCGCGTCGGCACGGTCCTCGGTGAGGAGCAGATCAATATCGCGGAGTACCACCAGGCGAGACTGGAGATCGGTGGCGAGGCGCTTGCCGCCGTCACGATCGACGGGCGCCTGGATGCCAGGACCATCAAGCGCCTCAAGGATCTGCCGGAGATCCAGGGCGTGTGGCAGGTCGAGCTGGACTGACGCTTCCAGCAGCCAACCCTTTACGGGATCCGACCGGCGCCGTGGTGACACGGTGCCGGTTCGTTTTTGGGGAACCGCAGAGGCCAGGAACGGCATAGGGCCAGGGCGAGGGCTGGGGCAT
>DATMSC010000032.1:0-1897 GCA_035565595.1 Longimicrobiales bacterium
CGACGGCCGCATTCAGGGAAGCCGACTGAGGGTCGCTCAACCGAGCAGGGGAACGTGGTCCTCGAGGCGGCGCCGGACCTCGTGTTCCGACTTCGTCGCGAGGCTGGCCAGCGCCGCCGGCTCGACCGAACGGCGGTCCGGCCAGGTGAAGAGGCGCAGCACTCGCGCCGTGCGGTACAACTCGTCGGCCACCTGCGGAAGACCGATGAGGCCCGCTCGCCCGCCCGGCCCCACCCTCACCACCTCGCCGTGCTGGAACCGGACGAGCAGGTCCAGCCCGAACATGCGCGACTTCTCCGGATAGTCCAGGAACGCGGAGCCCGGCTGGAGCCCGAGCTCCTCCGCCACCCGATCCTCGACCCGACGCTTGAACGCGGTGTCCAGCGTCAGCCACTCCCCGACGTCCAGCCCATCCAGCTCGGCGGCGACGACCTCCGCCGCGCGCTTCGGCAGCCGGCGTCGGCGCAGCGCCCGCACCCAGGCGCCGACTCGTTCCGCGCCTGACGGAGCCTCCCGCTCGGCGCCTTCGGCCCTGGCCTCGAGCAGGAAGAGGATCGATTCGTCGGTCCGGCCGACCAGCTCGTCCCCGTCGAGGAGCCCCGCTTCCAGCGCGTCGGCGACCATGCGCTTGTACATGACGGTCGCGGCACGGACCGCGTGGTGCCAGTACACGTTCCGAAACATCTGGTACTTGGCGAAGAGGAGCGACTCGAGCGCCGCCACCCCTTTCTCCCCGACTCCTACCTCGAGCCGGCCGGTCTCCGGGTCCTGCACGATGTCCAGGGCGTGGAGCAGCCGGTCCACGTCCACCTCGCCGTACGGCACCCCGCAGAAGCGGGCGTCCCGCTTGAGGTACTCGATCTTGTCCAGATCGAGGCTTCCGCTGACCAGTCCCTGGAGCGGCGAGTCGGACCGGCCGCGGACCAGCGCTTCGATCCGTTCCCACGCGTTTTCCGCGACCTCGCCGAGCGCCGCGCGGATCTCGGGATCGACGAGAAACCGGCCGACGAGCGCTTCGTGGTGGCCGGGGATGCGCGACGCGTCAAGCTCCTCGAGGGCATGCGAAAAGGGGTAGTGACCGACGTCGTGGAGCAGCCCCGCGAGGGGGATCAGTCGCCGTTCGACCGGGTCGACGCCAGCGCCGTCGAGCCGATCGCCCAGCGCGTCGATCGTCCGGGTCGCGAGGTGGTAGACGCCGAGGGCGTGGTCGAAACGCGTGTGCGTGGCGCCAGGATAAACGAGATGGGCGAGGCCGAGCTGCTTGATGTAGCGCAGGCGCTGGAAGGCATCCGCATCGACGACGCGCATGGCGACCGGATCAATGCGGATCGTGTCCCAGAGCGGGTCCCGGATCACCGCGAATGCGCTGCCTCGCTCCTTGCCCCTCATCCGGAGTCCGCCGCGTTATGGCCCCGCCGCCCGCACGTCGGCGGAGACCTCGGAAGCGAATTTCTCGAAGTTCTTGCGGAACATCCCGGCAAGGCGGGCCGCCTGCTCGTCATACGCGTCTGGATCCGCCCAGGTGTTCCGCGGCTGGAGCACGTCGTCGGGCACGTCGGGTACGTGCTCCGGGATGTGCAGCCCGAAGACTGGATCGGGGCGAGTCGACACGCCGTCCAGGCGGCCGGCGAGCGCCGCGCTGATCATGGCGCGGGTGTACGCCAGCCGGATGCGGGTGCCTGTTCCATAGGGCCCGCCAGTCCACCCCGTGTTGACCAACCAGCAGGTCGCACGGTGCTGCTCCAGCCGTTCCTTCAGGAGCTGCGCGTAGACTGTGGGCGGGAGCGCGAGGAACGGCGCGCCGAAACAGGCGCTGAACGTGGCGGTCGGCTCTTTGACGCCCGCCTCGGTGCCCGCCACCTTCGCCGTGTATCCGGACAGGAACTGATACATCGCC
>DATMSC010000033.1:0-1677 GCA_035565595.1 Longimicrobiales bacterium
AATGTATCGAAATGTGGGTAGCCATACCCGAGGGTGCCGAGCGGGCTACGCTGCCTGCGCCGATCGGCAGGGCTCATGAAGGGCGAGACCCGTCTGCGCCGGTGCACGGGCGTGTGGTGCTGTTCCCCGCCGTGCGCCGCCGGGGTGCGCCGCACGCCGCTACTTGGATTTCCTGAACGACTTCCCCGCTTCCGCCAGCGCCTCGCGCAGCGTCGGCATCGATTTCGGCCCCATGCCGTGCAACGCGAGGACCTCCGCCTCCGTGTGATTCGCCAGCGCGTCCAGCGTGGTGATCCCCGCGCCCTCGAGCGCCCTCCGCGCCGGCGACGAGAGCTTCGACAGGAAACCATCCCGCGGCTTGTTCGCGGCGTCGCACGTGGGGCAGGACTCGCAGTCCGAAGTCTTGTAGAATGTGTGGCCTTCGGGGCACGTCTTGAGCATGGTCGTTTCCGTCGTCGGTAATGGGAAGGCCTCCCGGGCGAGCCGGATCAGCTATCTGTGCGCCGGCAATCCGTAGGCTACCCACTCCTCCCTGGTCGGCCCGTACATCCCCGCCGGCTGAAGCTCCGCCTGGCGTACGAGCACCGTCATCTGGCCGCGATGATGTGCCTGGTGCAGCAGGATCATGCTCAGCACGTCGCCTCGCCGCCACGTCCGACCGTACATTTTCAACTCCTGCTCCAGCGTCTCGTCCGGCCAGCGCGTCGGCAGCAATTCGGCGAAGTCCCGGGCCACGCGTTCGTACTCCGCGACTACTGCCGCCATCTCCGGCACCTCGCCCGTCTGGTCGTCGCGCGGCTCGAGGTCGCCGATCCCGGCGGTACCGCACATCTCACCGATCGAACACGTGAGGTGCCAGGCAAGACGGCCGAGCGTGCGCCCCTCACCCTCGATCGCCTGCCCCGCCGCTGAATCCGGGATCCCGCGGAACAGCGCGAGCGTGCTCTCCGCCTCGGCGGCGAAGTCGGTCAGGAAATCTTCGATGCGTCTGTACATGATCTTCTCCACTGGATTCCGGAAGTGGGCCCACACATAAAACCGAACACACCCCGAAAATAGCGCACTGACCGGGCCCGGCGCCATGGCTGGGTGGGTCGATTCGCCGGCAATCGTGGCGGAAACCACCGCACCGCGCGCTGGCCCCCCGCATCGCCAAAGGCTGATCGCGTGGCCGACCATTGAGGCCGATCCGTGCGACGACGGCGGTCCATCATTCCGCCGCGTCAAGCTGCTCGCCGCCCGTGTCCTTCGACCGCCAGAACCCCTCGAACAGGAAGTCCAGCAGCGCCTTGCCGAACGCCCGGTCGTCCGCGATGCGCTTGTACAGCTGGAAATTCGATGTCGCCATGTCCTGCAACTGGTCCTTGGCCCGCTGCTCGAACGTGAGCCGCACGTTCTCCCGGGTGTTGGACCGGGCGGCGGCCTGAAGCGAAGGGTCGCCGCTGAGCTGAATCTCCAGGTGCTCGAGGGAGATCCGGTCCCTCTCCGTCAGGCCGGCGCCGAACCGGTCGTTCAGCTCCTGGATGATGGCGGATAGCCGCTCCTTCTCATGCTCCGATGTCGCACGCGGGTCCTTGGCACCACGTGGCTCCAGCTCGCCGTTGCCGCGCTCGGGAGACAGCGAACCCGACGCCGTCTCCCGGATCCCGTACGACTCCATGTCGATCTGGTCCTGGA
>DATMSC010000034.1:0-12206 GCA_035565595.1 Longimicrobiales bacterium
CGGCGGGCGCAGTCCCCGCGCGTGACGGAGCGGGTTCTCGAGCAGGTGCGTCGGCACGACGAACGCGATGAGGAACACGACCAGCGACGCCGCGCACCCGATCAGGAGGAGCCACACGTTCCGGTGAGCGACGTAGGTGACTGCGGAGATGATCCCGGCAGTTACGCCGAAGAGGCTGAGCAGGACTCGCCTGACCTGGAGCAGCAGGAACCGCTGACCCTGCAAAACGTCCCGCGGGTGAAGCCGGATGCGCAGCTCGTCCCGCACCGCGCGCCGAACGAGGTCGCGCACGTTGCGGACAGCGTCCACCGCTTCGTGCGCTACGCCGCGAGCGATGGCCGTGGGATCCTGCGCCGTCGCCGCCAGCAGCTCGGAGCGGATTCGCCGGATGACCCGGCGGGCCAGCTCGATCCCGTTGAAATTGGGATCGTAGCGGAATCCGATACCTTCCAGGAGCGCCGCTGCCCTGAAGAAGTAGACCAGTTCCCGGGGAAGCATGAGCGGCCAGGTGTAGAAGGTGTTCATGATGTCCTGGACCATCTCCTGCACCTTGCGCGCGCCCAACTCGCCGGACCTGTTGAGGGTGGCCAGGATCTCCGCGGCCGCGTCCCTGACCTCGGCGCGGGACACGTCGGGGTCGATCATCCCCAGCTCGTACATCCCGTTGATGATCCCATCCAGGTCGTCCCGTGCGGCCGCCAGTGAGACTCTGAATATCTGGTCACGGGTGGCGCGGTTCAGATGGACGACCATCCCCCAGTCCAGGAACACGAGCGTCCCGTCGGACTCCACCAGGATGTTCCCCGGGTGCGGATCGGCGTGCATGAAGCCGACGATCATGAGCATGCGGAGGTAGGTCTCCGTCAATGTCTCGAGGAGCGCCTCGGGATCGATCTCTCCGGCGGCGATGCGGTCACCCAGCCGATCGACCTTGTCGCCTTCCACCCACTCCATCACGAGGACTCGCCGGCGAGTGAAGGCCTCGTACACCCGCGGCGCGCGGATCCGGCGGTCGGCGCCGAAGTGCTTCTGGAACAGCGCCATGTGCACGGCCTCCTCTCGGAAGTCCATCTCCTCCCGGATGCGGACGCTGAACTCGCGGACGACGTTCGTCAGCGCCTTTACGTGGTGGTTCGGGAAGAGGATGTTGAGGAGCAGAAGAATGCGGAATGAAATGTCCAGATCGAGGGCGACGAGCGCCTCGACACCGGGGCGCAGGATCTTCACCGCGACTGTCGTATCCTGCAGTCGTGTCCGGTGGACCTGCCCGAGGCTGGCCGCTGCGACCGGTTGGGGATCGAAGCCGGCGAGAATCGTTTGCGCATCGTCGCCCAGCTCGGCCCGGATCACGGCCTCGATCTGATTCACCGGATCCGGCGGCACGCGGTCCTGCAGCGCTCGAACGGCGGACAGGTAGGGCTCCGGCAGGATGTCGGCGCGAGCGCTGAAGACCTGGGCCAGCTTGATGAAAGTCGGCCCCAGGCGCGCGACAGTCGCGGTGAGACGCCGGGCCCTGCGCTCGTGCGCCTCGAACGTCAGGACGCGGCGGCGGCCGAAGAGTATCCAACGCCGCCTGTCGCGCAGGAAAGCCAGGACGAACGGCGTCAGCGCGAGGAATATCTGGAATGCCCGGCGCCAGCGCCTCAACATGGGTCCACGCGATCTCTATCGATATCGGATTCGGCCCTGGCGGTGCCGCGGTCCGTCCGCCGTCTGCTCGGACGGCCGCCCACGACTACTGCGATCAGGGCCGGGGGCTCCGGATCCGCTCAATCGGCGGCGACCCGGTCCAGTATGGCCTCCTGCCTCGTCCACATTGCGCTCGCGATGCGGTCAGCGCCTTCAGGGTGATCGTGGCCCAGGACATGGAGAGTCCCGTGGATCGCGAGCCTCGCGAGCTCCCGGGCTGCCGTCTGCTCGTGCTCGGCCGCCTGCCGCAGCGCCTGGTCGAATCCGATATAGATGTCGCCAGACGGATCCTCGCCGGCGGCGTGCAATGCGAAGGAGAGTACGTCGGGTGGATAGTCCCGCCCCAGGTAACGGCGGTTGAGTTTGACGATGTCTTCATCGCCGAGGAGAGTGACCGAGACTTCGGCGTTGTTGACACCCTCGGTGATGAGCGTCTCGACCACCGCGCGGCGCAGCAGGCGCCGGAGCTCAGCGGCCGGGGGCACCGATCCGGTTCCGGCGCGCCTGCGGGTGCGCAGGAGTCCGCTCGGCCATTGGACATGGACGCGGCGGCTCATTGCGGGTCACCCGCTCGCGGCGGTGCGCAGCTCGGCCGGCGCGGGCGTGGGGATCTCGCGCGGAGCCGGGTAGTCGATGCGCTGATGGTGGATCCCGGCCAGAACGCTGGAGAGCTTGTCCTTGATGATGGCGATCTCACCCAGGGTGAGCGGCGCGTCATCGAGCTGACCCATCTGAATCTTCGAATCCACGATGCGCGAGACAAGCTCCCGGATCTTCTCGGGCGTGGGGTCCGCGAGCGCCCTTGCCGCCGACTCGACGGAATCAGCGAGCATCGCGATCGCCGTCTCCTTCGATTGGGGACGGGGACCCGGGTAACAGTACTCCGCCGGATCGACAGTCCCCTCCGGTTCCTCCTCGAGCGCCCGGGTATAGAAGAAGCTGATCGGCTGAGTGCCGTGATGCTCCGCGATGAATGCCTTCACGCAGTGCGGCAGCTTCGCCTCATCCGCGAGCCGCAGCCCCTCGATGACGTGGCCCCTGACGATGGCCGCCGATGTGGCCGGCTTCAGCCTGTCGTGCGGATTGCGCCCCTGGTTCTGGTTCTCCACGTAGAACTGGGGCTTCACCATCTTCCCGACGTCGTGGTAGTAGATCCCGACGCGGGTCAGCAGCGAATGCGCGCCGATGGCGTCGGCAGCGGCCTCGGCCAGGTTGGCCACGGTGATCGAATGGGCGTACGTCCCCGGCGCCTCCAGCGCGAGCCGCTTCAACAGCGGGCGGTTGAGGTCCGACAGCTCGAGGAGCGTCTGGTCCGTGGTGATCCGGGTGAACGCCTCGAACACCGGCAGGAATCCCATGGCGAGGAACGCGCTCGCGACGGCGTTGATCGTGGTCCACGAGATCGAGCCCAGGATCTCCCCGAACTCGCGGCTGCGCAGGAGACCCAGACTGAACTCGCCTGCCGCGTAGGCGCCCGCAATGAACGCGATGAACACCCAGGTCTGGGCACGCCGGCGCACGACCCTGACGCTGAGCGACGCGGCGGCTCCGCCGATGACCATTGGGAAGAGCGATGCGTAGTTGGAGAACGGAGCCTGCGCCGCCAGCAGGATCGCGGTCACGAGCGACATGTGGAGGGCCATGCGACCGTCCCACAACGTCGCAACGACCAGCGCCGGGAACACGATCGGCACCAGCTCCAGCGGCCAGCCGGCCTGGACGAGTATCGCGCCCGCACCTGTAACGGCCACGATCAGCCCCGCGAGCAATACGACGTGCCGCAGGTTGCGGTAGACCGGCTCGCGGTAGAAGAAGAGGAGCAGCCCGAAGATCGAGAGCGCCAGCACGTTTACCACGCAGGCGCCGATCACGCGCAATGTGCTCGCCTGCGGCTCCAGCTCGCCTCGCTCGATCAGAGCGTCCCGGTACGCCCGTAGCCGCTCGACCTCCAGGTCGCCCATGCGCTGGTGGGAAGCGACGATCCGTTCACCCGCCAGCACCTCACCCTTGATTTCCGGCACGGCGAGTCGCGCGTTGGCGCGGGCCATCTCCGTGGCGTCACGGTTGAGGCGCAACGTCGGCTGGAAGAACCGGATCAGGATCCAGCGCTGGAGTTCGGCGGCCTCTGGCCGCGGCGACTGGAGGTAGGCGGCGGCGCGATCGTAGAAGCTCGTGGCCGTGACCACGGAGTCGCGGGGCATGATGCGCTCGGTGTCGCCCGTGCGGATGCGCACCTGCAGGGCGCGACTCTCGTCGAGCTCGGCGCGATGCGCAACACCGGCAGGGAGGATGCCGGCGACGGCCAGCTCGAGCGCGCGCCGGAGATTCTGCCGCTGCGTCGCGTCCTGCAGGAGCGCCACGGCGTCCGTCGTCACCGCGAAGCCGTACGAGCGCAGCAGGTCACGTATCGCTTCCTCGCCTTCCTGACCGCCTATCGCCGCGGCCGTGTCGGCGCGGCTCATGAACTCGCCGATCCGGGCCAGCATTGTATCGGCCGCTGCGGCGTCGAAATCGAAAATCGGACTGACAGTCGCGGCAGCTTCCGCTCGCTCGCTCGCCAGCTCCGCTTCGGACTTGTGAATGTTGAAGCTGAACTCGGCAATGACGTCGCGGTCCGAGATGGTGCCCCTTTCCGGGACCGGCATGTCGCGGACCGGGGTGACCGGGTAGAACAGATGCACCACGAGCGCGACGGCAACCAGGAGCACGACGCGCGCGCCGTGGTGCAGGACTCCATCCGGCCACGCGCGGCCTGGTCGTTCGCTCAGTATGCGAACCGCGTCACGGAAACCGAGACGATCGCCCAATCAGCGCTCCGATTCGCCTTCTTCCGCGGCGGCGTAGGCCTGGATGATCTCCATCACCAGACGGTGCCGGACCACGTCCACCGCGTCCAGGTACACGAACTCGATGCCTTCGATGCCCTTCAGGATCCGCTCCACCTGGAGCAGCCCGGAATCCTCGCGCCTGGGCAGGTCGATCTGGGTCTTGTCACCCGTGATCACCGTCCGGGAGTTCAGGCCCAGACGCGTCAGGAACATCTTCATCTGCTCGCGCGTCGCGTTCTGAGCCTCGTCCAGGATCACGAACGCGTCGGCGAGCGTGCGACCGCGCATGTACGCGAGCGGCGCGATCTCGATTGTGCGCGACTCGATCGCCCGTTGCACCCAGTCCGTGGGCATCATGTCGTCCAGCGCGTCGTAGAGCGGCCGGAGATACGGATCGACCTTCTCCTGCAGGTCGCCCGGCAGGAAGCCGAGGTTCTCGCCAGCCTCGACCGCCGGGCGCGCCAGGACGATGCGCCGCACCCGATTCTTACGCAGTGCATCGATCGCCATGGCCACCGCGAGATACGTCTTTCCTGTACCCGCCGGCCCGATGGCGACGACGATGTCGTGCTTCGCGATCGCCCTCAGGTAATCCCGCTGCCCCACCGACTTCGGCGCGATGACCTTGCGCGAGCCGGGGAGATAGACGCGGACGTCGTCGTCCGACGTGGCTTCGGTGGCGGCACCGTTGCTCCGGGCCTCCGGCTGCGCCTCGTGAAACGCGCGTGCAATGGCGCCGGGCTCCACGACGCTGCCCATCCTCGCCCACTCGATCATGCGCCGGGCGGCGGGCAATGCGCGCTCGACGTCGGCCTGGGGCCCCGAGAGGATCAGGTCGTTGTCCCGGAGAACGACGCGACACCCCGATAGTCGCGCAAGCTCCAGCAGATTCGCGTCGTTGACTCCCGCGAGGACGAGCTGGTCGGCGCCCTCAGCCGCCAACCGGTGCTGCACATTCGTACCTTGCAATACTACTGACTCCCTTCGCCGCTCACGACGCCGATCCCCAGCTCGCGCAGCTCCGCGTTGCCGACCGGGGCCGGTGCGCCCTCGAAGAGCGCTCTCGCCGCAGTGGTCTTCGGAAACGCGATCACGTCGCGCAAACTGCCGACCCCCGCCATGAGCATGGCCAGTCTATCGAAACCGAAGGCGAACCCGCCGTGCGGCGGCGCGCCGTAGCGGAACGCCTCCAGCAGGAAACCGAACTTCCGTTCGGCATCGGCGCGGTCCATTCCGAGAGCCCGGAACACCCGTTCCTGGATCTCGAGGTCGTGGATACGGATCGAGCCGCTCGCCATCTCATGACCGTTATACACCACATCGTACGCACGGCTTCGGATCCGCTCGGCAAAGAGCCGCCGGGCGGCGTCGACCGGGAGTGGCGCATCATCGCGCGTGTATTCGAGCAGCACCGGCAGGTCGTCCGGGTGGGGCATGGTGAACGGATGGTGCGCCGCCACAAGCCGACCCGCATCGATGTCCCAGTCGAACAGCGGGAAATCGGTGATCCAAGCCCACCGGTGCACCGACGGATCCCGCAGGCCCAGGCGGTCGCCGAGGTGGCGCCGCAGCGCGTCGAGCCCCGCCTCCGCACCCCCCAGCCGCTCGGCGTCCGTGGCGCCGAGATGACTCTCCGCCACCAGCGGGAGCGATCGGAAGTGGCCGATCACGACAACGAACAGGTCGCCCCGCTGGAGCCCGGTCGCGGCGAGGAACCGAGCCGTCGCCGCATCGTCGAGCGCGCGCGCGAACTGGCCGGTCAGCCCCTCGTCCCCGACGCGTACCCACAGCGCTCCGCTGGCGCCGGCCGCTTTCGCGATCCCCGCGAGACCATCCAGGTCCTTGCGAGTGAGCGTCGCGCCAGCGCCAACTGCACGGATACCCCGGATGCGGGCACCTGTGCCTCGCGTATCCTGGAAGAGGCGGAAGTCCGCGTCCTGGAGCAGCTCCGTCACGTCCTGGATCTCCATGCCGAAGCGAAGATCCGGCTTGTCCGTGCCGTACCGCTCGAGCGCTTCCTGGTAGGTCATGCGCGGAAACGGCGTCGCCAGCTCGATCCCCAGGATCTCGGAATAGATGGCCGCGATCATCCCGTCGGCGACGGCGAAGATGTCGTCCTCGCTCACGAACGACATCTCGGCATCGATCTGGGTGAACTCCGGCTGGCGGTCGGCGCGCAGGTCCTCATCGCGCAGGCACCGCGCTATCTGGAAGTACCGGTCGTAGCCGGCCACCATCAGGAGCTGCTTGTAGAGCTGCGGCGACTGCGGCAGCGCATAGAACTCGCCGTGGTGGATGCGGCTGGGCACGAGATAGTCGCGCGCGCCTTCCGGCGTACGCCGGGTCAGCATGGGCGTCTCGATCTCCCAGAATCCGTTGTCCGACAGATAACGACGTACGACCTGCGCCATCCGGTGCCGCATCTCGAGGGCCTGCCGGAGCTCGTCCCGGCGCAGGTCGAGGTACCGATAGCGCAGGCGCAGCTCCTCGGCGGGGAGCTCCTCGCCGGGCGCCCTGGAAACCGGGATCGGCGGCGTCTGCGCAGCGGAGAGCACCTCCAGCTCCGCGACGTGCACTTCGATCGCGCCGGTGGGCGACTCCCGGTTGACGTTCTCCTCGGGTCGGGCGACGACGCGCCCCGAGACCGCAATGACCGTCTCCTGCCCCAGTCGGCGCGCCTTTTCGATGACGGCCGCGGGCGTGTGGCCCGGGCCGAAAGAAAGCTGGACGCGCCCAGAGCGGTCACGTAGATCGATGAATATCAGGCCGCCGAGATCGCGGCGTTTGTGGACCCATCCGGCGAGGCGGACGGTGTCACCCACGTCATCGAGGCCCAGGGTACCGGCGACAGTGCTGCGATAGTGGGTCGGCAAAGAGTGGCTCATGCTCTCGATCCAGGGTGCCGATGGCGCCGGACTCGTGTTCTGCCGGGCGCCGCGGCGAAGAAGTTGGTGGTGGTGATCAGCGCGAGCGAGAAGCCGGCGGCATCGGCGACCCAGTCGCCGAATTCCGCAGTGCGTTCCGAAATGCCCGCCTGGTGCAGCTCGTCGAGGGCCGCAATAGAGAAGGCGCAGGCTACCAGCCACGCGCGGCCCGGCCAGATTCCCGCCCTGCGCCAGCCGAGACCCGCGCTGACGCCCAGCAGACCGTAGGCAAGGAAATGCGACAGTTTATCGAACATGGGGACCGGCACCGTCGGCAGATTGGTGCGTCCCCCCGCCCACAGCAGGACCGCGGCCCAGCACAGAGCGGGCAGGTACGCGAGCCCCCGCCTCAAGCCCCTTCGGCTTCCTTCAGCGCGTTGTAGAAGTCGGCTACCGAGGTGGCGCCCACGAGCCGTTCGCGGATCGACTCCTTCTGAACGAGTCGCGCGATCCGGCTCAGCGCCTTGATGTGCGGGCCCGCCGCCGATTCCGGGCCAATGAGCAGGAATACCAGGCGCACCGGCTGGCCGTCGAGCGCGTCGAAATCGACCGGCGTCTCCGTGACGCCGGCGGCCATCCGGAGCTCCGGCACGGCATCGGACTTCCCGTGGGGTATCGCGACTCCGCTACCGATCCCGGTGGAGAGGATCGCCTCCCTCTCCTCCACGGCGCGCAGCACGTCGGTCGGCCGGTCGATACCGTCGGTGACCGTGACGATCTCGACCAGTTCGCGCAGGAGATCGGGTTTGGTACGTGCCCGGAGCGGGACCCGAATCCGGTCTTCCGTCAGGATATCCGTCAGGAGCAAGTGGGCACGCCTCGCGCAAGAGCCGACGACAACCGCGAAATCGCTTCCATGTCCGCAACCGCCCGGGTTTTCACGGGTTTTCGTATCCTGCACAATCTCGTTAAGTTAACTGGTGCGTGTTGGCGTATCAATGGCATGGATCGGCGGTATGAACGCGTTGTCTGGCATGGTCGCGGCGGGGTTGGCGGTGCTTCTGTCGACGTCTCCGCTCGCCGCGCAGCGCCTGCTGGACTGGCCGGTCCGGACGGGCGCGGATCCCGAAGCGATCAGCGCCGGCGCGGGCGCGGTTTTCTGGAATCCCGCGGGCGCGGCGTGGCTGGACCGGCGAGGAGAAGCGCTGCTGGTGGACATCCGCGGCCCGGCGTCCGCACACGTCGGCGGGTTCGCCGCGGCAGCGTCGGTCCGCACGGTCGACCCGGTCGTCTTCGCCGTCGGTTTCCACCGACTCGGGCTGGCGGGGATCGAGCGCACTACCCGGTCACCCGACTCGCAGGGCCAGTTGCTCGATGTGTCGGAGAACGTGTTCCGCGCGGTCACCGCGTGGACCGTCGCGGACGTGCTCGCGGTCGGGCTGGTACTGGAACACTGGCGTTCGCACCCGGGCGGATCCGGTTCGCGCCTGGGCGCGGGCACCATGATCCGCGTCGGCGGGCGCTGGCGTCCGGCGATCGGTGTCGCTGCGTACGCCGGCCCGGGCTCGCCCCGCTGGTTCACTGGCGCCGAGATCCGGCGCTCAGTCTCGGCGGGCGGACCCGCCGAGATCGTTGCGGCGTACGGGATGACGCAGGACAGCCGGCTCAGCGTGCCCGGACACCGCGGCATGGTCGCCGCCGAGTGGAACGACCGCGTCCGCGTCGCGGCCGGGATCGCGGCCGAACCCAGCGGCACCATGATCCACGTGGACCCGCTGATCGAGGCCCGCGTCCGCATTGGATCCTTTACCCTGAGTGTCCTCCGCGAGGAGCTGGCGAGCGGGTTCGGCGCCGCGCACTACCTCGGCTTCGCGGCCACGTTTTGAAACTGGATCTCCGCCGGAACGTTCGGCGCACGCCGAAGAACGCCGGCTCCCGAGATTGGTGATGGCAGATCGGATCGACCTGTTGGAAGTCACGCCGCAGGAGGCTGAAGCGGCGCTCACCGCGCACTTCGCCGGGCGCGGCGAGCCTGCCTATCGTGCGCGCCAGGTCCTCTCCTGGCTGTACGACCGCCGCATCGCGGACTTCGCCGCGATGACCGATCTGCCCGCGCGAGAACGGGCAGCGCTGGACGAGGCGTTCACAGTTGCGGCGCCGGTAGCGGCCGCGATTTCAGTATCCGATGACGGTACCGCCAAGCACCTGTGGCGCATGGCCGATGGCGAGCTCGTCGAATCGGTGCTGATTCCTACGACCAACAGGGTGACGCTGTGCATTTCGTCGCAGGCCGGCTGCGCCATGGCGTGCGTATTCTGCGCGACAGGGTGGTCGGGATACCGCCGCAACCTGACGGCCGGCGAGATCGTGGCTCAATACAGGGGCGCGGCGAGCTGGGCGGCGGAGCACGGGCTCGGCGAGATCACCAACATCGTGTTCATGGGGATGGGCGAGCCGTTCATGAACACCGACGCGGTGATGCGTTCGCTCACGCTCCTGAACGGCGCGTATGGCGTCGGAGCCAGACGCATTACCGTGTCGACAGTGGGTGTGATCCCCGGGATCCGGCGACTCGCCGAGCGCCCTGAGCAGTTCGGGCTCGCGCTCTCGCTCCACGCCCCCAACCCGGAGCTGCGGCGTCGCCTGGTGCCGATCGAAAAGAAGTATCCGCTGGACCAGCTCATGGCCGCGTTGCAGGACTTCGTCGCCGCGGGCGGCCGGAGAATCACTTTCGAATACGTGCTGCTGGACGGCGTCAACGACTCCCTCCCGCTCGCGGCCGAGCTGGCGGCGCTCGCCCGCTCGGTGCGCGCACACGTCAATCTCATTCCGTACAACCCGGTCCCCGGCGCGGGCTTTCGCCCTCCGGCCGCGAACCGGACGAAGGCGTTCGCCGCCGCGGTCCGCGAGCACGGCGTCGAAGTCACCGTGCGCACGCCACGAGGCCGCGACATCGCCGCCGCGTGCGGCCAGCTCCGCGCGGAGCACGCGACGCGACCGCCCAAACCGTACCTTGCGCTGCTCACCGCGTAGCGGCGCGCGGGTACCGCCAACTTCCACGTCGGAGTCGCAGACGACGCAACGTCACTCGGGATCGATTTTGGGCGATGGCACGGGCGATCACCACGCAGCAGCCTGGCCGTCCTGGGTGGCAACGTAGCTGCGTCCCCCGAAACCGCTGCCGGCTACGTCGCGGGTGAGAGGCAACTCTACTGCCTGAGAGCGATCCTGACCTACGGCGCTAGCCCGCAAACCGCGAACACTGCCCCGCCGCGAACCACTGGCCTTGGCCCTAGCCCTAGCCCTAGCCCTTTGCCTTTCAACGCCTTACCGCCCGAACAGCCGATGCCATAGCCGCGCCACCGGCAACTCGTCGGCGGCACGCGTGGCGGCGTCCGGCGGCCAGTCCTCACCCACGATCACCGTGACTTCGAGGTGCAGCGTCGGGTCGGGCTCGCTCCGGAGCTGGACCGGGACGCCCATGGCGGCGGCGACGGCCCGTGCCACTGATTCGTCGCCGACCCTGTCAATGACGACTGTGGTATCACGGCCGAAGGAGGATGCATTGCCGAAATACACGACGTCGAAGCCCGCGGCACGCAGGTGGTCCGTCGCCAGGCGCGCGAGCCCCGCCCGGCCGGCGCCGTTGAGTACCTGAACACGAATGCGGGTACGGGGAACGTTTTCGACGGCGACTACGGCACTCTCCGAGGGTTCAGGGAGTGCTTCCTCCGGCAGTGCGCCACCGAATATCGCGAGCGCTTCGATGGCAGCGGCGCCGAGCGCCAGTATCGCGAAACCGACCAGCGCGAACGACAGCGCGCGGACGCGCGGGGACATGGCTCAATCGTCCGGGCGCAAGCGCCGGCGGTCGCCCGGGCCATGCCCGACCGGCTCACCGCCTGGCGATTCGGAGACTACGGCGTTCCAGAACGACATGGTCTCGGGGCGAATCGCGCGGTGCCTGGCCAGCGAATGCCGGATGCGGTGCGCGATGACTTCGCGCAGCACCGCATCGAACTCGTGGGGCATGCGTGATCGCAGCTCCGCCCGCATTTCGGCGTCGGCGGCGCGCCCCGGCTCGAGGTAATCGGCCAGGTACAGTGCGCGCCCGAGTCGATCGAGATCCGGGTGCCCCACGGTGTGATATGCAATTGCGCGGAGAAGGCCGGCATCGGTTACGCCGAGGCTGGCGAGCCGGGCGGCGGCGGCAGGACCGTGGAGCGTCGCGCCGGGAAAGTCCCGGAACTCGGGATCCACCTGGTCGCGGAGCGTCTCGGGGTCGGCGCCCTTGAGCGCGTCATGGAGCCAGCCCGCCGCGCGCCAGCGGGCGCGCGCCGATGCGTCGAGACCAAGACGCAGCGCCCACGAATCCAACAGCGCCGCGACTCTCGCCGCGTGGGCACGGCGGTTGTCGCTCATCTCCACCCAATCCGGGAGCTGGCCCTCGGCGGCGGCCGCCACGAGGTCGGCGCCGCCAGGCCAACGGTCGTCGTCAGTCGAATCCACGGCGAACGTACGGCTCGAGTACTGCCCTGTTTCGAATGGTGGTGCCTACGAGGTAATTCCACCCCTTCAGCTCGACCCCATTCCCGACCCGGGAGTCAATGACACGACACCCCGGACCGACGACGGTTTCCGCACCGATCTGCGTTTCGCCTTCCAGAACCACGCCCGGGTAGATCACAGTGTCCCGCCCTATGACCACCTCGACATCGACGTATACCGTGTCGGGGAGCAGAAAGCTGACTCCGGCGGCCATGTGCCGCCGGACGATGCGGTCCCGGATCATTACGCTGGCGCGCGCGAGCGCTGCGCGGTCGCG